>JBDTQQ010000008.1:0-17290 GCA_039932075.1 Pseudarthrobacter sp.
TGACGGCGTCCAGGCCCTGAACCAGTTCACCCAGACCATCCTGACCGGCCAGTCTGACGCCAAGTCCGCCCTGCAGGCCTTCGAGTCCGGGCTTAAGTCCACTATTAAGAAGTAAGCGGCCCTTTCCATGGCACTGACTACAGTTCAATCCGGCCTCAGCCGGGCCCGCCAGGGAGTTGCCCCCGGCGGGTCCGGAGGCACCGCAAACCGCAAGAGCAAGCTCAGCGCACAGACCAGCCGGACATTCTTCTGGCTCCTGCTGCCCTCAGTCATCCTGCTCGTCCTTATCCACGGCTACCCGCTCATCCACGCCGGTGTGCAGGCCACACACGACGGTTCCCTGATCGAGACGGGCAACTTCGTCGGCGGGGAGAACTTTGCCACCGTCCTGTCCTCACCGGCGTTCTGGAAAGCCGCCCAGTTCACGCTCTGGTTTACCATCGTGGGTGTCTTCGGCTCCTGGCTTGTCGGTCTGGGCCTGGCCCTGCTGCTGCGCACCAAGATTCCTGCCGGTAATACTTTCAAGGTGTTGCTGCTCCTGCCCTGGGTGGTGCCGATCGTGGTGTCCTCCACCGCATGGAACTGGCTTGTGGCCACTCCGGACAGCCTGATCCCCGCGCTGTTCCGCAACCTTGGCCTGGGCACTCCCCTCTTCCTGGCAGACCCCAACCTGGCCACCATCACGGTCATGGCGTTCAAGGTCTGGGTCAGCTTCCCGTTCATGATGATGATGATTTCCGCCGCCCTGGCCTCGGTGGACAGCACCGTGTACGAAGCGGCGAGCATGGACGGAGCCAGCCGCTGGCAGCAGTTCAGCCAGATCACCCTGCCGCTGATCGCCCGCTCCACTTACATCAGCTGGATCCTGATGACCATCTTCTGCGTCAACGACTTCCCCACCATCTACCTGCTCACCGGCGGCGGACCGGTCAGCGCCACTACCTCCCTGGTAGTCCTGGCCTACCGCACCGTCTTCCAGGACTTCGCCACCGGCCCCGGCGTCGCCATCGCCTTCCTCATGACCATGACCCTCGTGGTCATCTCGGTCATCCTGTACCGCCAGATCCGAAAGTCGAGCGTCGAATAATGAGCGCAGTACTCCACGCCCACCCAGAATCCGGCCCCGCGCTCGGCGTCGAGGCCGGCAAACCCCGCAAGGTCCTCTCCGAAGCAGGCATGCGCGGCCGCTGGTGGCGCTTCGTCCTGATCCTGGCCATCACGGTAATCGTCCTGGTTCCCATCATGGTCACAGTGGTCCTGGCGTTCACACCGGGCCGGAACAGCACCGCCACCGGCGTGACGTTCGAGAACCTCAGCAACGTCTTCTCCAAGACACTGGCCGCGACCTGGCTGCAGAACAGCCTGGTCACCACCCTCTCCACGGTGGTTGTGTCGGTAGCGGTGGCTGCACCTGCCGGTTACGTCCTGTCCCGCGGCCGCAGCAAAGCCGTCTCCGGTTACTCCCTGCTGCTTTTCGTGATGCAGTCACTGCCCATCATCACCTCGGTGGTGCCGCTGTTCATCCTGTTCGCCGGCATGGGCCTGGTGGACAACCTGCTGGGCCTGACCATCATCTACGTCGGCTCCACCATGACCGTGGCCACCTGGATGATGGCCGCCTACTTCGATTCCATCCCGATGAGCCTCGAGGAAGCGTCCTGGATTGACGGTTGTTCCGTGTTCAGCTCCTTCACCAAAGTCGTGCTTCGCAACTCACTGCCGGGGGTCCTTTCCACCGCGATCTTCGCGTTCCTCCTGGCCTGGAACGACTACCTCGTAGCCATCGTGTTCCTGCGTTCCAACGAAATTTTCACCCTCCCGATGGGCGTGCAGTCCTTCTTCCAGCAAAACGCCACTGACTGGACCTCCGTGATGGCCCTCGCCGTCGTCATGATGCTCCCGCCGGTCATTGTCTTCGCCACGCTGAACAAATACTTTAGCGTCGGCGGCATCGGTGGATCCCTTGCCGGCCGTTAGCCAGCCCTGAACCATTTTTCCGAAACAAAACTCCCGCAAAGGAACAACATGTCTTACTCACTCCAGCTGTACACCCTCCGCAACGCCGTCCAGGAGGACCTGCCCGGGACCATCAAAAAGGTGGCCGAGATCGGCTTCACCCAGGTTGAGCCGTACAACTTCGTGGCCACTGCGAAGGAGCTCGGCGCAGCGCTGAAGGAGAACGGACTCACCGCTCCGTCCGGGCACGCGCCGCTGCTGAGCCAGGACCAGGACGAAATCTTCGCCGCCGCTAAGGACCTGGGCATCAGCACCGTCATCGATCCGTATCTGCCGGCCGAGCACTGGCAGAAGGCCGAGGACATCCAAGCCACCGCGGCGAAGCTCAACGAAGCAGCCAAGAAGGCTGCCGAACATGGCATCCGCGTCGGCTACCACAACCATGCCTGGGAGCTGGAGTCCTTCATCGAGGGCCGCCCGGCACTGGAGTACTTCGCCGATTTGCTGGATCCCGAAGTGGTCCTTGAAGTGGACACCTACTGGGTTGCAGTGGGCGGCCAGGATCCGGTCGAGGTGCTGGACCGGCTGGGCAACAAAGTGAAGTTCATCCACATCAAGGACGGTCCGCTGAACACGGACACCAAAGCGCAGCTGCCTGCCGGAAAGGGAAAGGTGGCCGTACTGGACGTCATCGCTGCTGCCAAGTCCCTCGAAGTAGGCGTAGTGGAGTTTGACGACTACGCCGGCGACATTTTTGAAGGCATCGCCGAGAGCCTCGCCTACCTGACCGCAAACACTGCCGAAGGGGCAAAAGCATGAGCCGCGAAGCAACCAACCGCCGTGGCCCGGTAGGGGTCGCCGTCATTGGCGCCGGGAACATCAGCAAGCAGTACCTGGACAACCTCACGGTCTTTCCCGACCTGAAAGTCCACGTCATCGCCGACCTCTTCGAAGACGCGGCAGCGGCCCGCGCCAAGGAGTACGGCATCCCGGAGTGGGGGGCGCCGGAGCTTGCGATGAACCACCCCGACGTCGAAATCATCGTTAACCTCACCATCCCGGCCGCCCACGTGGAGGTGGCAACTGCCGCCGTCAACGCCGGCAAGCACGTCTGGACGGAGAAGCCGTTCTCACTGGACCGCGAATCCGGGCTGGGGCTACTCAAGGCCGCCGACGCCGCCGGCATCCGGCTCGGTACCGCCCCGGACACCTTCCTCGGCGCGGGCCTGCAGACCGCCCGCAGGCTGATCGAACGCGGCGACATCGGCACCCCCCTGACCGCCATGACGACGTTCCAGACGCCGGGGCCGGAGTCCTGGCACCCCAATCCGGCCTTCCTCTTCCAGTACGGCGCCGGCCCCTTGTTCGATATGGGCCCCTACTACCTCACAGCACTGGTCCAGACGTTCGGATCCGTGCGCCAGGTGGCGGCAATGGGCTCTAAGGCCAAGGAAGTCCGGGTCATCGGTTCCGGCCCCAAGCTGGGTGAGGAGTTCACGGTCGACGTGCCCACCCACGTGTCCGCCATGGCTCAGTTCGAGAACGGCGCGTCCTCGCACAGCGTCTTCAGCTTCGAGTCCCCGCGGCAGCGGATGGGCTTCGTGGAAATCACCGGCACGGAAGCCACCATTTCGCTCCCGGACCCGAACTATTTCGACGGCGACGTGCGGCTCTGGCGTGCGGGGGACGAAGAGTGGACGGTGATCCCCGCCACCGGCCCCACGAACGGCCGCGGCATGGGCGTGCTGGACATGGCGCGGGCCATCCGGGCAGGAGTTCCACACCGCGCCACGGGCAACCTTGCTTATCACGTGCTGGACACTATGGTGTCGATTTCCGAGTCCGTGGAATCGGGCACCTTCATCGACGTCGAAAGCTCCGCCCCGGCGTCCCCGGCCCTCCCCGAGGACTGGGACCCCACAGCGGCCACTCTCTAGGACTCACACCATGAACTCCCCTGAAAGCAAAAATGGCACCAACCGGGACGGCCCGCCCCTCGGCGTGGCGATGATCGGCTATGCGTTCATGGGCAAGGCCCATTCGAACGCCTGGCGGAACGTTGCGTCTTTCTTCGACGTCCCGCCCTTCGAGCAGAAAGTGCTCGTGGGCAGGGACGCCGGGCAGGTCGCATCGGCCGCCCAGAAATACGGCTGGGCGGAATCCGCGACGGACTGGCGCTCTGTCCTGGAGCGGGACGACATTCACATCGTGGACATCTGCGCCCCGGGGTGGATGCACGCCGAAATCGCCATCGCCGCGCTCGAGGCCGGCAAACACGTCCTGGTCGAGAAGCCGCTGGCCAACACCTTGGCCGAGGCCGAAGCGATGGCGGACGCTGCCCGGTCTGCCCGGGAACGCGGCGTGCAGTCCATGATCGGCTTCAACTACCGCCGCGTGCCCGCCCTGGCCCTCGCCAGGGAACTCATCGCCGAAGGCCGCCTGGGTACGGTCCGGCACGTCCGCGCCGCGTACCTGCAGGACTGGCTGGTGGACGCCGACTCCCCCATGACGTGGCGCCTCAACAAGGAAACCGCCGGGTCCGGCGCCCTGGGAGACATCGCCTCCCACGCGATCGACCAGGTCATGTTCCTGCTCGGCGACACGGTCACCGAGGTTTCCGGCCGGCTGCACACCTTCGTGACCGTCCGCCCCGGGGCGGACGGCCCCGAAGAAGTAACGGTCGACGACGCCGCCTGGGCCACGCTGACCCTGGACTCCGGGACCATCGCCTCCGTGGAGGTCTCGCGGATGGCCACGGGGCAGAAGAACTCGCTCAAACTGGAGATCTACGGGGATAAGGGCTCCCTGCTGTTCGACCTCGAAGCCATCAACGAACTCGGCTTCTTGGACGCCACCGTGCCCGTCCGGGAACAGGGTTTCCGGCGGATCCTGGTCAACGAACCCGAGCACCCGTACATGGCCGCCTGGTGGCCCCAGGGCCACGTGATCGGCTGGGAACACACCTTCACGCACGAAATCCGGGACTTCCTCGCCGCAATCGACGGCGGTACCCCGCCGTCGCCGTCGTTCGAAGAGGGCCTGGCCGTGCAGCGGGTGCTGGCCGCGATCGAAGAATCCGCCAACGCCAAATCCGCCATCATCCAACTCACCACCGCACCCGTCCCCGCCACTGAAGGAGCCTGACATGCCGCGCCCGTACACCCTGTTCACCGGCCAGTGGGCCGACCTCCCGTTCGAGGAAGTCGCCAAGCTCGCCTCGGGCTGGGGCTACGACGGCCTCGAAATCGCCGTCTCCGGAGACCACCTTGACGCCTGGCGCTGGGACGAACCCGGCTACGTCGAGTCCAAACTCGCCGTCCTGGAGAAGTACAACCTGAAGGTCTGGGCCATCTCCAACCACCTCAAAGGCCAGGCCGTCTGCGATGACCCCATCGACTTCCGCCACGAAGCCATCGTCGGTGCGACAGTGTGGGGCGACGGCGATCCCGAAGGCGTCCGGCAGCGCGCGGCTGAGGAAATGAAGCACACCGCCCGGCTCGCCAAGGCACTGGGCGTGGACACCGTCGTCGGCTTCACCGGCTCCTCGATTTGGCAGTACGTTGCCATGTTCCCGCCCGTCCCCGAGAAGGTCATCGACGCCGGCTACCAGGACTTTGCCGACCGCTGGAACCCCATCCTGGATGTCTTCGACGAATGCGGCGTCCGCTTCGCCCACGAGGTCCACCCGAGCGAGATCGCCTATGACTACTGGACCACCGTCCGCACCCTCGAGGCGATCGGCCACCGTGAAGCGTTCGGCCTGAACTGGGACCCCTCCCACATGATGTGGCAGGGCATCGATCCCGTCTCGTTCATCTGGGACTTCAAGGACCGGATCTACCACGTGGACTGCAAGGACACCAAGCTCCGTCAGACCGGCCGGAACACCGTCCTGGGCTCCCACCTGGCCTGGGGCGACCCGCGCCGCGGCTGGGATTTCGTCTCCGCCGGACGCGGCGACGTGCCGTGGGAATCGTCGTTCCGGGCGCTCGCCGCGATCGGCTACAACGGGCCCATCTCCGTTGAATGGGAGGATGCCGGGATGGACCGGCTCCACGGCGCCCCCGAAGCCCTCGCCGCGCTGAAGAAGTTCGACTTCCCGCCGTCGAACACCTCCTTCGACGCCGCCTTCAGCTCCAAGCCCTAGAGTTTTCTGCATGACCCACATTCGAAAGGCAACAGCGGACGACGCCGGCCCGCTCGCCGAACTGGCGGCGGTCACCTTCCCGCTGGCGTGCCCGCCGTCGTCGTCACCCGAGGATATCGCTGCTCACTTGGCCAACACCCTGAGTGAGCAGCACTTCCGCAGTTACCTTGCGGACCCCAATGTCACTGTCTTGGTGATCGACGCGGACGGCAGCCTGCGCGGCTACAGCCTGCTCGTCAACCGGCCCGCGGCGGACCCGGATGTGGCCTCCGCGCTGACGCTCCTGCCCTCGGTCGAACTCAGCAAATGCTACGTCCACCCTGAGCACCACGGGCTGGGCGCCGCCGCTGAACTGATGCACGCCAGCCTCGACGCGGCGGCTGCAGCCGGCGCTGCCGGGGTGTGGCTGGGCGTCAACAGCCAGAATGCCCGGGCCACCCGCTTCTACGAGAAGTCGGGCTTCCGCAAAGTGGGCAGCAAGTCCTTCCGGCTGGGGACCACCGTGGAACACGACTTCGTGATGGAACGCGCATTGTCTCAGTAGTCGCCTGCGCTAGTCGCCGGCCTGCCCGGCCAGCTCGTCGTCCAAGGCTGGACGCGGCTCCGTCAGCAGTTTCAGTTCGGGCGGCAGGCCGTCGATATTTCCTTCCGTGCGTTTGGCGGTGATGGAAATCCTGGCATGACCCAGCCGCACGTTGTCAGCCCTGAAGTCGCCCTTGTCCTCGGCCAGAATCGGGGCCAGATGGACCACACCGCGGGTGAAGTCCGGATCAAAGCGGAGCAGGATTCGGGCAAGCTGGATGGGCGCCGCCGCCGCCCAGGCCTGCGGGGAACACGCCGTCGGGTAGGGCACAGGCCCCGAGTATTCGCTGCGGTCGAAACCGCAGAACAGCTCCGGCAGTTGTCCGTCGAAATGGGCTGCCGCGTCAAAGAGCCCCCGCGCTACCCGTTTGGCCTCGGCGACATAGCCGTAGCGCATCAGGCCTGTGGCCACGAGGGCGGAGTCGTGCGGCCACACCGATCCGTTGTGGTAACTCACCGGGTTGTAGGCTGTCATGTCGGAGGCCAGCGTCCGGATGCCCCAGCCGGTGAACATTTGTGGCGACATCAGCCGCTCCACCACCTGCGGTGCTTTGTCCTCGTCCACTATCCCAACCCAGAGGCAGTGGCCCATGTTCGAGGTACACGAATCCACCGGGTTCTTATCCTTGTCCAACGCCACGGCGAAGTAGCCCTTGTCCGGCAGCCAGAATTTCTCATTGAAAGCCTTCTTCAGCGACGCGGCGCGCTCAGCCCAGCGGTGTTCTGTCTCGGTGTCCCCTGCGGAGCCCGCCAGCAGCGCGCGTGCGAGGTAGGCGGCATAGACGTAGCCCTGGACTTCGCAGAGCGCGATGGGAGCCTCCGCCATCCTCCCGTCGGCAAAATTGATGCCGTCCCAGGAATCCTTCCACCCCTGGTTGACCAGCCCATGCGTGTTGGGCCGCAGGTATTCCACAAAGCCGTCACCGTCACGGTCCCCGTACTTTTCAATCCATTCAAGGGCGCGGTCTGCATGCGGCAGCAGGGAATCGATGACGTCATCGGACAAACCCCACCTGCTGAGCTCACCCAGCACGCTGACAAACAGCGGGGTGGCATCTGCAGTGCCGTAATACGCGGTTCCCCCCAGGGAGAGGCCGGCCGTCACACCAAGGCGCACCTCGTGCGGGATGCGTCCGGGCTCTTCCTCGGAATCATTATCGACTTTGGAGCCCTGGAGTCCCGCCAGGGTCTGAAGGGTTCCGGCAGCCAAGGTCGAGTCGACCAGCAGCGCCATATAGGAGGAGAGCAGCGAGTCCCGGCCGAACAGCGCCATAAACCAGGGCGCACCGGCCGCCACCGCAGCACGGTCCGGGTGCTCGGCGTCGAAAATCCGCAACAACCCCAGGTCGGTCTGGCTCCGCTGCAGCGTAGCCTCGATGCTGCTGTCCGCGAGGGAAAGGCGGGGTACGTTTTCCTCCCACGCACGGTGGCGCTGGACGCCCGTCCGGTGTCGGGGCAAACCGCCTTCAGTGAAGGGTTCATTCGGGGCGGCACCGTTGATAAGGGGGACCACAATGACGCTGGTGGACCACTTGCCGCGCGCCGGGATGTGCGCGTGGAACCGAAGGGCGTCGACGGTAACTTCGGCCCCGGCGGCCCGGATCGCCGAGGCGCGCCGCTGACCGTTGCGGACTGCTTCGACCAGGAGTTCTGCGCCTTTAACAGTCCGGGTCAGGCTGTCCTCATTGATCGGGCGGCCGCCCTTGACATCGAAGAGATCGGCCTGGTCCGCGTCCACCAGAAGTTCGATGTCACAGTCAACATCTTCTGAGGAATAGTTCTCCAGGGTGATGTCGTCCTGGAGGCCTGGTCCGATGTGGCGTTCCTGACGGACCACCAAGGGACTGTCGAAGCGGCCGTCCGGCCACCTTGCGCGGCCCACGAAGGTGGCTTCGTATGCGTCCGGCCGGTGCGCAACCAGGGGCTCCCGGAGGGCGCCGTTGATGCGCAGTATCCACCGGGATACCACCCGGGTGTCCTGATAGAACGCCCCGCTTGTTCCGCCTTCGGAGCTCATGTCGCCACTGTGGGAAGAGATGCAGAAGGAAGACCCTTCCACCAGGGTTACGGCATCGGCTCCGCCGATATCTGCTTCCGTATCAGCATTCCAAGCAGTCATGGCTGTGATCCTTCCTCAGGGCCGCCGGATAGAAATCGGGCCCGGTTCCGGCGCCCGGACAGCCGCTCCCCTTAACCGATTCTGGTGGATGTAAGAATCATGCGGAACAACTGCCCCCTGGCTCTCTTCCACGAGTTTTGCGTACAGATCCAGATGGTTGAGCACCATCCTCTCCGTGCTGAACATCTTCAGTGCCCTGTCCCTGCAGTGCGATCTGTCCAGCGAGGCGGCAAGCGGAAGAAACTTGTGCAGTTCCTCTGTCGGCGCCAGATATCCCGTTTTGCCGTCATCCACGATTTCGGGAGCAGCGCCGATGGGCGTTCCCACCACGGGGGTGCCTGTCGAAAGTGATTCGATCATGACCAGCCCGAACGGTTCGGGCCATTGAATGGGATTGAGGAACGCCACCGCTTCACCCATCAGGCGGTACTTGTCGGCATCGCCCAGCTCGCCAAGGAACTCCTCGTTGGTGCCCAGGATCGGCTCAACCGCTGTCCGGAAGTACTCGAGCTCCCCCGGCTCGCGCATCTTGGCTGCAATCCGCAGCGGAAAGCCTGCCTTGCGCGCAATCTTGATGGCTTCAACCACGCCCTTGTCCGGGCACATCCTGCCGACGAAACAGGCATACCCTCCGCCCCCGGAACCGACAGGCACTCCGGAGACGTCCATGCCGTGGTGGATCACCCGCGTGATCGGCACATCGGGAACCTTGGAGGCCTGGTCACGCGAGATCGCGATAATAGCCGTGTCACCGGCCATTGCACGGTACAAATCCGCCGCCGCCGGAATGAGGGGGCCATGAATGGTGGTCACCACAGGGGCTCTGGATCTCCTCCGGCCAACCAGCGGCCCGGCCAAAGTGTGGTCATGAATGATGTCCATATCGCCCAAGCCGTCATAGGCCCTGATGACGTGGCTCAGTTCTGAGAGTGCCATTCCCATTTCCGCTGGTTCGGAAGGCCGCATCCCCGGTACCAAAGGTGCCGGACAGGCGCTGTCCGACGCTGCGGCGAGCATGACATCGTGCCCGGCAGCAAGGAAACCCCGGGCAAGGGAGTCAACAACCCGCTCTATTCCCCCATATCCGGCGGGCGGAATCGGAATCCATGGTGCTGCAATAAGTCCTATGCGCATGCTTTCCTCCGTGAGGATCACATGCCACGCCCCCAGAAATGGCGAGTGAAGTGAGTTCAAAAAGGCCGTTGCTTAACCTGCTGTTCTGACTATTACCCTGCCCGGGGTCCCATTTCAACCCCCGACGTGACAAAGCAGACACCTCGTGCCGGGAATGCCTGCCGCCCGGACGCGGTTGTGGCCAGCATGAAGATTGAGATCTGGTCAGACGTCGCGTGTCCATGGTGCTACATCGGCAAACGCAGGTTCGAGGCCGCCTTGGCCGAGTTCCCGCACCGCGACGCCGTGGACGTGACCTGGCGCAGCTACCAGCTTGATCCCAGCCTCCCGGAGCATTACGAAGGCACCGAGCTTGAATACCTGAGCCGGATCAAGGGCATGGCCCAGCAGCAGGTCGCCCAGATGTTCGAGCATGTCGCCACCCAGGCCAGGGGTGAGGGCCTCGACTACCGCTTCGACCAGGTAGTGGTGGCAAACAGCTTCACTGCGCACCGCCTGATCCACCTTGCTGCCCGGCACGGGCAACAGGATGCCGCGAAAGAGCGCCTGCTGAGTGACCACTTCGAGCACGGCAAGGACATCGGCAGCCAGGAGTACCTCACGGAACTGGGCCTGGCACTGGGCATCAACGCTGCAGAAGTAGCTGAGCTGTTCACTACGGACAAGTACGCTGACGCCGTCCGCTTCGACTTCGAGGAAGCCCGCGCCCTCGGGATCACCGGTGTGCCGTTCTTCGTCATCGACCGCAAGTTCGGGCTCTCCGGTGCCCAGCCTGCGGAAACGTTCACGGCAGCCCTCAACCAGGCCTGGCAGGAGACCAACCCGCTGGTGCTGGTCAACGCAGCTGACGGCGAAGCCTGCGGCCCGGACGGCTGCGCCGTTTAGCCAACCACGAGTTTACTGACACATCACGATAAAGTGTCTGCATGCCCAGGATCTCGGCGGCCACTAATGCCGCGCAACGCGCCGACACGCAGCGCCGGATCCTGACGGCCTTTGGTGAACTGCTCTTTACCCACGGGCTGCCGGGGCTGACCATGACGGACGTTGCGCGGCACGCCGGCGTGGGGCGCACAGCGGTCTACAACTATTACGCCGACATTGAAGAACTGCTGATCAGCTACGCCCTGGATGAGACCGAGCGGTTCCTCGCCGAGCTGCGGGATGCACTTGCGGCGGTGGACAACCCCGTCGAGCGGCTGGCGCTGTACGTTCGCACCCAGGTGGAGGACCTCAGCCGCCGCCACCTCCCGCCCGGACCTGCCATGGCGGCGGTGCTCTCGCCGTCGTCCTTTGCCAAACTCGCCGACCACGTAAGTGAACTGAGTGTCATGCTGCAGGGCATCCTGCGAGACGGCATGGCGCAGGGATACCTGCCGGAGGCCGACATTGGCCAGCAGGCACAACTGATCCACGGGACGCTGTCCTCCAGTGCCGCCCGCGGCAGCGATGAACCCGCGGAGCTTGAGGCGCGTATCGCCAGGACGGTGCGGTTTATCCAGTTGGGCGCCGGAGCCAGGTTCGACGACGGCGGCACGCCCCTCAGCGCTAAAGCCCCTCTGCCCTAATCCCCTGCGTTGCTCTATCAGTCCTGGTCGTTATCCGGCAGGTTTGGCGACCAAACGTGATAGAGCAACGGTTAAGGCACGGGAGTCGCCGTCGGCATAACGGGCCATTTGGCGTCGTCAGCGATGCGGCGGCTTTCCCGCGGACAGCTGAGCTTCCCGGGAGTCTGATCCACCCGGTCCGCAGCGGCCAGCTCTTTGTAGTCGCCGGCAAGGACCACGTCCACGCTGGCATCGCTCCGGCCGTCCTGGAAGTAGTCGGAGCCCGGCACGTTCCGCTGGACGGTGAAGGCCGCCGACTGCCCGGCGGCACCCGAAATCACTGCCGCCACGCCGCGGTAGCCCGCCTCCGTGTTGGCCACGGCACCCACCACAAATTTGCGGCCCAGGAGTTCATCCGCCACCGTGCGTGCCAGTCCGGGCCGGCTGGTGGAGTTAAAGACGTTGAGGTTGATCTGTTCGGGCGGCGTGTAGTCGAAGGTGGCCGCAGGACACTCGGTCCGGGGCTCGTCGCTGCCCGCCGTCGTCGGAAGCTTCAGGTGCCCGTTGATAATGGCGAGCGCCGTGATGATGGCTCCTGCGATGAGGCCCAAAAGCAGCACCAGCACCACCCCGTGGATCACCCTGCGCCGCACGCGGACGGGATCGTCGGGATCGCCGGCGGCTTCAAAGGTGGCCCGCAGTTCCGGCCCGGTGACGACCCGGTGGCCGTGCAGAACCCGGGCATCCTTGGGTTTCCTAGCCATCTATCACCAGCACGCGGGCGTGGATGGCGGTGCGCTGGTGCAGTGCTGTCCGGACGGCGCGGTGCAGCCCGTCCTCCAGGTACAAGGTTCCCCGGTACTGCACCACGTGTGGAAAGAGGTCGCCGAAAAACGTGGAGTCCTCCGCCAGCAGCGCCTCAAGGTCCAGGGTCCGTTTAGTGGTCACCAGTTCGTCCAGGCGCACGGGGCGCGGCGGCAGCGACGCCCACTGTTTGGGCGTGCTGAAACCATGGTCGGGGTACGGGCGTCCCTCGCCCACAGCTTTGAAGATCACCCTGCAACCCTAGGCACCTTGGCGGCCCAAGAAAAGAGCCCGGCCCGCGCCGTTCCAAGGTTGTAGCCAAACAGTGACCATCCGTCACAGGCCGCAGGCTCCGGGCCGCGCGCTTGGGGAAGCGCGCATCGGGAAGCGCCCCCGGATGCAGGCCGCCGGCTGACACAATGGAGCCATGACTGCACCCGATTTCCCCGCCAGCCCCACCCCCGGCGTCCGCCTGCCGTCCACCCCGCCGCTTGCCCTTCTGCTCGACGTGGACGGTCCCGTGGCGAGCCCGGTGACCCGCGACGTGCAGCCTGGCATCATCGCCGACATGGTGGCCCTGGCCAGCGTTGGCATTCCCGTCATTTTCAACACCGGCCGCTCCGATACGTTTATCCGGGAACAGGTCATGGGGCCCATGATCGCCGCCGGCATGCCGGCGGGAACTGTCATCCACGCCATCTGCGAAAAGGGCGCCGTCTGGTTCAGCTACACCGCCGCCGGCCCCGGCCCCATCCACGTTGACCAGGAACTGGCCGTTCCCAAGGCCTACGGCGATGACGTCCGCAGGCTTGTGGCCGAGGACTACTCCGCGCATATGTTCTTCGACGAGACGAAGCGTGCCATGGTATCCGTTGAGCAGCACATCAAAGTGCCCTCCGCCGATTACCTCGCCGAGCAGCAGCTCTTCGACACGGACGCCATGGACCTGATGGCCCGCCACGGCCTGGGTGTGGTCCGTCTGGACCATCACGCGCCGAACTCCGACGACGCCGTGGACTACCGTGTGGACCCCACCATCATTTCCACCGATATTGAGTCGGTGCGGCTGGGCAAGGACCTGGGAGCCAGCCGTGCCGTGGAACTGCTGGCGGCAGAGGGCATCACTCCTCAGGCCTGGCGGACCATGGGCGACTCCCGCACCGACTACGCCATGGCCGACTGGCTGCACCACAACGACCATCCCGTGAAGCACGTCGATGTTCGGCCAGCCGACGGGGTCCCCGTCAAACCCTATGACGTGCTCACCGCAACGGACCTGGGGCTTGGCAACGATGTAATCCACGACGACGCCGGTGCGGCTTTCCTGCGCAGCTGGCGGGAGGCCCTGGACAGCTGAGTCCCTGCCGTGTGGCGTGCCGCCCCGCTGTAACACTGCCGTTTTGAGGCTACCGCTATCATTCAAGTAAGAACGCATACCAGTTAACCGCGACGGAGACAACCATTACAGAAACACCCGTTACAGAAGCACCTGTCCAAGATGAGATCTATTACGGCGGGCAGGCGTCGGTAGAACCGCGCACGCATGCGGAGGTCACCTCTCCGGCCGCCGAGGCGCGGCTCAAGCACCGCGAGGATGTGGTCCGTCACAAGGGCCGGTACGCCATCATCAACCACAACCGGACCCCGTACCAGGCCATGGTTGAGGATCTGCTGTTTCTGCGCAATGTGCTGGCCGGCGCCGGGCTGGACTACCTCCTGGTCCGTGGCAACAACGACCGCCCGGTCATTGCCCTGGACTGGAAGAACCGCAAAAAACTGCGGACCGCGCTGGTGGACGCCTGCCGCAACGAGCCCGTTTACTCCATGACCGTTGACGCGAAAAAGAAATCATCCGTCCTGGTGGCCGACGGGGAGCTCTCCCGCAACCGGCAGGCCCGCATCTTCCGGATCTATCGTCCCCGGGTTGAGCCCGACGGCGGCTTCGAGTTCGGTTCCTCCGCCGGCGTCCAGATTGAGCTCTGGAGCTTCGACGGTAACGAGATCACCCTGCCCATCGAGAACTCCCTCACCCGGCGAACCATGCTCGCGCAGGACGCGGTCCGCGGCACTGTGGAGCGGTACGGCCACTCCTGGCCGACCATCGAGAATATGTTCGCGGACCACGCAAGTGACATCAGCTTCGACATTGATCTGGTGTTCTCCTGGGTGGATGGCAGTTCCCCCGAGTACATTGCAGCCCGCCGCGCCCAGCAGAAGGATGTGGTTCTCGGCGAAGGCGACGACCACGAAGCCCGTTTCCGGCAGATCAATGAACTCAAGTACGCCCTGCGTTCGGTGTACATGTTTGCACCTTGGATCCGCCGTATCTTCATCGCCACAGACTCGCCCGCGCCGGAGTGGCTCGCCGAGCATCCGTCCGTGACCCTTGTCCGCAGTCAGGAGTTCTTTTCGGACCCGTCCGTGCTGCCCACGCACAACTCGCAGGCCGTGGAATGCCAGCTGCACAACATCGAGGGCCTCTCGGAGCACTTCCTCTACTCCAACGACGACATGTTCTTCGGCCGGCCCGTAGGGCCCGATCTATTCTTCACCCCAGGTGGGATCACCAAATTCATCGAGGCCGAGACACGGATCGGACTGGGCGACAACGACGCCGAGCGCAGCGGTTTCGAAAACGCCGCACGCGTGAACCGCAAGCTGCTCTGGGACCGCTTTGGGCGCATCACCACGAGGCACCTCGAGCATACTGCCGCGCCCCTGCGGCGCAGCGTGGTGGCCACAATGGAGCGCGAGTTCCCGGACGAGTTCCAGAAGACGGCGGCCAGCCGGTTCCGCGCTGCGGACAATATCTCGGTGACCAATTCGTTCTACCACTACTACGCCCTGCTCACTGGCCGTGCCGTCACCCAGACAGCGGCCAAGGTGCGCTACGTGGACACCACCATGCGGGCAGGGCTGAACTACCTGCCCAAACTGCTGGCCAAACGGAACATGGACTTCTTCTGCCTCAACGACGGCAGCTTCCCGGAAGTCCCGGCGGACGAGCGGGCACAGCTGGTCACCGACTTCCTGGAGAAGTACTACCCCATCAAGGCGCCCTGGGAACTCTGACGCCGCGGACTGGCCGGGAACAGCCGCCCCCGCACCCCTGCCCTGGGCCCGGCCGCTAGGTTGCGTAAGGCAGGGGAACTTTTGTGGGAGAGCCAACCTTTGCTTTCTCCGGGATGCTGATGCCGGCCGCGGCCAGGCGCTCGGCCGTCATTTGCGGCGTGACGTGTTCCCCCACAGTGGGGGTGCTGCCCAGCGGAACCACGGAGTGGACAATGGTGTGCTCGTAGACGTGCACCAGATTGAAGGCCTGCGCACCGTCCCTCCCGCGGGTGCCGCCGACCGCCACATTGAGGTCCTGGGTGTAGCACGTGGCCGAGGCCACGGAGACGGGAATCCCGGCAAAGCTCGCCGTGGTTGAGTAGTGCAGGTGCCCGGCGAGGATGGTCCGGACGTCCGAGTTGCGGACCACGGCGGCCAGGCTTGCCTGGTCCCGCAGCTCCACCAGCACGGAAAGGTCCAAAACGGATGGGACCGGTGGATGGTGGAGCGCCAGGATGGTGCCATCGGGTGCAGGCGTATCCAACTCGCGGGTAAGCCACTCCAGCTGCGACGTGCTCAGCTCGCCATGGTGGTAGCCCGGTACCGACGTATCCATGGTGATGATGCGCAGGCCGTTAATGTAGTAGCTGTGGTCCACGGGTGCGTCACTGGCCGGTTCGTCCAGCAGACCGGTCCTGAAGTTGGCCCGGTTGTCGTGGTTACCCATCGCCCAGATGACTTGGGCGCCCAGGTCTTCGCACGCGGGATCAACGATGGCCCGCAGCTTTGCGTAGGCCTCAGGATGTCCCTGGTCAGCGAGGTCGCCGGTGAAGATCACCGCCTCCGGGCGGGCGCCCGAGGCCTTGACCTCGTCGAAAAGCTGGATGAGCTTGGCTTCGCTGTCAACAGCGCCGTAAAGGGGATCCGGACCTCCCAACAGGTGGGGGTCGCTCAGGTGGAGAAGGAAGTGGCGTGGCCGGGGGTGTTCGGCCTCGATGTGCTTCATTGCTGCCTCTGTGGTCGGTGGGAAACGGCGTTTCCCTTCTACCCTTCAGTAACTATTATCAAACCAGATTCTGGGTAAATTTTGAGTAAATTACCGTGGGCAAGTTGGAAAAAGAAAAAGATTTACGCTTCTGAATGACGTGATGCGGCTTCCGGTCCATCAAATTCGGCCAAAGCCTGTTCGATGGCATCCAGGACCTCGGGCGAGTCGGGTACGACAGTAGGGGCGAAGCGTCCCACCACCTCACCCGCACGGTTAATCAGGAACTTCTCAAAGTTCCATTTGACGAGGCCCGGCAGCACGCTGGTCTTGAACTTGGTCAGTTCCGCATAGAGCGGATGCTGGTCCTTACCCCGCACGTTGGCCTTGGCAGTCAGCGGGAAGGTAACGCCGAAGTTCCGCTCGCAGAACTCGGCGATGTCGCTGTCCGTGCCCGGCTCCTGGCCGGCGAACTGGTTACAGGGGACACCGAGGATCTCGAAACCCTGGTCCCGGAACTTCTCATACAAGGTTTCGAGGCCGGCGTACTGCGGTGTCAGTCCGCACTGCGACGCCACATTGACCACCATCACCACGTTTCCCTTGAACCGGCCGAAGTCGGTACGGGTGCCGTCGTTGAGCGTCAGCGGGATGGTGTACAGAGAGGTCACAGCGCCGTCCTTGGGGAGGTTGGTCATGCAGGTGATTCGTTGCCAACCATCAACAGTACGGGCGGACGCTGGGAGTTTTCTGTCAGGGTTTCGTCGCCGCGGTCTCCGAAGCCGTGGTTTCGCCTGTTTCGGCCGACGGCGTGGTGGTGCCCGGCGGTGCCGCAGTAGCCGAGCTAGTGGTCGGTGTATCCACCGGCTGCTCCGATTCGGAGGGAGCCCGCCATGCCGGCGACGACGTCGCCACGGGGACAGCGGGCGTCGGCGTCGCCGGGGCTGTGGTCGTCGTAGTTGATG
>JBDTQQ010000009.1:0-17133 GCA_039932075.1 Pseudarthrobacter sp.
AGGTCGGCGATTCCCTCGGGGCTCACCAGGGAGGGGACCTCCTGGGTGACAGTGCCGATCACGGCGACCTTGATCCCGTTCATGTCCAGCACGGTATATTCCGGCAGGACCGGGTTCTGAGTGCCCTTTGCGTAGACGTTCGCGCCCAGGTACGGGAACTTTGCGTTGCTGCCACCGGCGATGACGCGGTCCCGCAGGTCTGCCCAGCCGCCGTCGAACTCGTGGTTGCCAACGGCAGACGTGCGGAGCTCCAGGGCGTTCAGCACATCGATGGTCGGCTGGTCCTTGGCAACTGCCGAGGCGAACAGCGAGGCTCCGATGTTGTCCCCCGCAGACAGCAAGGCAGTCGCGCCCGGGGAAGTCTCGGCGCGCAGCTTCTCGATGGTTCCCGCGAACTGCACGGTGTTCGAATCGATGCGGCCGTGGAAATCGTTGATGCCCAGGAAGTTCAGGTCAACGCTGGCCGGCGTGGTGGGAAGGTCCAGGCCCACCACCACCGGGTCGTGGTCGCTGGCACGGAACTGGTCCGGGGCGTAGTAGTTGGTGACGTTGTTGTTAAAGCGGCTGTACTCCAGCGCCACGGACTCCACGGAGTTGATGTTCCAGATGTCCGCGCCCGTGACCACCGCGTTGGCGGCCGGCGAGGCGAGGATGTGGTCCAGTGAGCCCACCAGGCCGCCGAAGAGGTAGGAGTGCTTGGCGGTGCCGTCGGTGTTCTTCGCCTTTTCGTCCTGGTTGACGTACCCGGCCGCCGTGAGGACGTTGATCGGGTCCTCCTTGGCGTAGGAGTTGAAGTCGCCGATCAGGAAGACTTTGTTGGTGCCCTTGGATTTCTGCAGTTCGTCGGAGAAGGCCAGCAGGGACTGTGCCTGGGCGGTGCGGGCGAGGTTTGAGTTGCCCTGGCCCTTGTCGGTGTCATCCGGCGTTGCCGCTGAGCCTTTGGACTTGAAGTGGTTGGCGATCGCGATGAACGTCTTGTCGTCGGCGGCGCCGACGGGTTTGAAGACCTGGGCCAGCGGCTTGCGGGCACTAGCGAAGGCGACGGTGTCGTTGTGGATGATGGACTCGCCCACCGGCTCTGCGCTGGCTTTCTTGAAGATGAAGGCAGTACGGATCATGTCTTCATCGGCCAGCGGGGGAGCGTTTGCAGGTGTACGGACGTAGTCCCAGATGCCGGGGGTTTCAACGTTCAGGGCGTCCACCAGTTTGGCGAGGGCATCGTCACGGTTCTTGCCGAACTGCGCCGAGTTTTCAACCTCCATCAGGGAGACGACGCCGGCGCCGGACTTGGAGATGGCGGCGACGATCTTGTCCTGCTGGCGCTTGAGGTTCTCGGCGTTCGCCGCACCCCGGGCGTCGCAGCCGCTCTGGACGGTGATCGGGTTGCCCGCGCGGTCGGTGTAGAACTTGCAGCCCGTGAGCGTATCGCCGGTGGTGGTGAAGTAGTTCAGCACGTTGAAGGAGGCGATCTTCAGGTTGCCGCCCACGTTGGCCGGAGCGTCGGGCCGGGTGGCGCCGAAGCTGGCCGGCTGGACGGTGTCCTTGTTGGCCTCGGTGAGGTGGGTCAGCGGCTGGAACTTCCAGGCGTTGTTGGCGTAGCCGAGCACCACGTTCGTCTTGAACGTCACCGGAGAACCGACGCGGACGGGGTCCGTGACGGTCAGGTATGGGAGCACCTGTGCTTTGGTGGTGGCGTCCTTGAGGAAGTTGGTGCTGGATCCGTCGTCAAGCTTGATGCCGCGGGCGGCGTTGTCCGCCACGGCGGCCTTGTACTCGGCCGAAACGTAAGGTGCGACAGCGGTGGGCTGGACGAGGGGGGTGGTTCCGCCGGCCAGGCCGATCTCGCCGTACTGGTTCAGGCTGTAGTTGTCCGTGACGGTGACCGGTCCCTGCGGTGCCAGCAGCATTCCTTCGAGGGACTCGCGGAAGGTCTCGTTGGCAGGCAGGACGAAAGTGGTGGCCTTGACCTCGGGGGCGGCCTCGGTGAGCTTGGCGAGTCCTGCTGCGGCGGAGACGTTGAGCTGTGTCATGCCGAAGTACTCACTGACGGTGCCGGTGACCTGGACGTAATCTCCGGTCTGGACGGCGGCCGCAGTGGCGGGGGAGTACACAAAGGTGCCGTCCGAGGCAGCATGGTTGGTGGCGGTCAGGTCACCGCCGGTGCCTGCGGTCTGGAGGTAGTAGCCGTTCAGGCCGCCGGTGGGGAAGACCGCCGTGACCTTGCCCGTGGTGGTGACGGTAGCTCCGGTCAGCGGGCTTTCGACGCCGGTGCCTTGGATCTCTGCGATGGTCTTTAGGCTGGGGGTGCCAGGTTCCACAGGGGGATCAACCGGAGGATCCACAGGCGGCGTTGCGGGCCCGGGGCCCTGCGGAGTGATGGTGGCGCTGAGCGTGAAGTCCGCGGAGTTGTTGTTGCTGTCCGCGAAGTTGGTGCGGTTCAGGCTCTTGACGTCCGTGTTGTCCGACGGCGCGGTGGCGGCTTTGGTTTCGAACGTGTTCGAGGCGCCGTACCCCAGTAGGTCTGCGATGCCGGCCGCCTCGATGACGGAGCCGGTGGCGAGGCCAGTCAGGGCGGTGGCCTGCTTAGCCAGGATAAGGGTTCCCTTGGTCCCCGAGGGGCTGAAACCAGTGTCCTCGACATCGGCCGTGGGCAGTTCCGGGGCAGTTGAGGCGCCGTTGTTGGTGGCGCCCTTGACCAGGAAGTACCCCTTCGCCGGAATCGAGCCGCTGAGCGGTGCAACCCCGTTCGGAAGACCGGTCCCGGTGCCGGAACGGTACTGGACGGACCAGCCGTCCAAGGAGACCGGGGCGTCAGAGGTGTTGTACAACTCGACGAACTTGTTCTTGTAGGCTGCGCCTGCGCTGCCTCCGCTGAGGTAGGCCTCGTTGATCACAACGGGCGAGGTGCCTGCAGCAGCTGAAACCTCTGCTGAGACTTCCGCGGCTGCGGGCACGGTTGCCAGCGGGGTGGCGATGAGCCCCACTGACAGCGCCGTGCCCAGCGCCAATTTCCAAGGTGTGTTTTGCATCCGCTCTAACTTTCATAGGGGTGTCCCGGATTGGGGACCCGATGGAATGTGCCCGGGTTGTACCTACGGACAGGGAACCGGACTCCGCTCCTGGTCAAGTGGGGTCCGGCACAGCAAACCAGCACTGGATGAACGCAGGGTTGATTCCCCGTGTAGCGCTGTCTGCGGTGTTGGGTTGCAGGGTTGAATGTTGGCCGGTCACCCCCAGGTGACAACCATCACAAAAGAATACCGGCCGGTAGCTTCGTGGGAAGCTGCCAGCCGGTATTTTTTCGAAGAAATTTACTTATGCAATGATCTTGAAGATCGCACCGGTGGGGTCAGCGAGCGTGGCCATGCGTCCGAAAGGGGAGTCCTCGGCGGCATGGTAGACGGTGGCCCCGAGGCTAACTGCTTTCTCGACGGACGCATCGGCATCCTCCACGTTGAAGTAGACCTGCCAGTAGGAGGGGACTTCAGCGGGAAGGCTGCCGGAGGCGTCCATGATGCCGGCTTTGGCGGAATCGCCGGAACCCAGGGTGGTGTAGCGGAACTCCGGAGTGTCGCTCATGACCGCCGCCTCCCAGCCGAACACCTCCTGATAGAACTTCACGGCGGCGTCATAGTCCTTGGCCATCAGCTCGTGCCAGGCGGCAGCGCCAGGCTCGGCAACCAGTTCATACCCCCTCATTTCGCGGGGCTGCCACACGCCGATCGCCGCGCCCGAGGGGTCGCCGAAGATAGCCATATGACCCTGTTCCGGGACATCCATGGGCGGCATGTAAACCTGGCCGCCGTTGGCCGTGACTGCCTCGGCGGTGGCCGCGGCGTCATCCGAGCGGAGGTACGTGGACCACATATCCGGCATGCCGGCCTGTTCCGCATCCTTCTGCATGAGGCCGGCCACCATCT
The DNA here is from genome assembly GCA_039932075.1 of Pseudarthrobacter sp. Lineage (GTDB taxonomy): Bacteria > Actinomycetota > Actinomycetes > Actinomycetales > Micrococcaceae > Arthrobacter. The sequence continues at coordinate 3,921 of JBDTQQ010000009.1, forward strand.
TGCCGTTCTTCCGCGCGGTGGTGTAGCCGCCGTACTTCTCCTCGTCTCCGGTCTGGTATTCCCAGCCGAAGAGTTCACCGTAAAACTGGCGGGCTTGGGCGATATCTGACGTCATCAGGTCAATCCAGCAAGGTGCGCCGGGGGTGATCTCGGGTGCAGGCATAGTGGACTCTTTCATTGGAGGGGTGGCAACAGAAATGACCCTATGCCGGGGCACTGACGGTTTCAATGGCCGGGCGCTGCCACGGCGCAAGGCCCGGCAACGAAGAAACCCCGGTCCGCCAGAAGCTGGCAAACCGGGGTTCCATTCGCGGAAGGTAAGAGATTCGAACTCTTGGTACGGGGTTACCGCACACTAGTTTTCAAGACTAGCTCCTTCGGCCGCTCGGACAACCTTCCCTACCGAGTAGTGTTTCATAGGCAGTTGGCTGCAACAAAACAGAGTCTGCCGTGCGTCCGGTGCACACTGGTTCCGGGCCACGAATCAGCTAGAAAACGGGAGTTCGCCATGAGAGCCGTCTACATTGCAGAATCCGGCGGTCCGGAAGTGCTGGAAGTCCGTGAGGTGGATGCTCCGGTGCCCGGACCCGGGGAGGTGCTGATCGACGTCGTCGCCGCCGGCCTGAACCGCGCGGACGTGCAGCAGCGCAGGGGATATTACCCGCCGCCGCCCGGCGCGTCCGAGATTCCGGGGTTGGAAGTATCCGGCAGGATCGCCGGCTTCGGTCCCGGCGTCACCAAGGCATTCTCCTTGGGTGACAAGGTGGTGGCCCTGCTGGCTGGCGGGGGCTACGCGGAAAAGGTTGCCGTGCCGGCGGAGCAGGTCCTGCGGATCCCCGAGGGCGTTGATCTGGTCACGGCCGCGTCCTTGCCGGAGGTGGCAGCCACAGTGTATTCAAACCTGATCATGACGGCACAGCTGCAGGCGGGCGAGACCGTGCTGATCCATGGCGCCACCGGGGGGATCGGCACCATGGCCATCCAGCTCGCCAAGGCGCTCGGAGCCAAGGTAGCCACCACGGCCGGGACGGACGAGAAGGTGGGCACGGCCAAGGCGTTCCTCGGAGCCGACATCGCCATCAACTACAAAGAAGAAAACTTCGCGGACAGCCTGCGCCGGCAGAACGGCGGCAAGGGGGCCGACGTCATCCTGGACGTGGTGGGCGCAAAATACCTGGGCCAGAACGTGGATGCGCTCGCTGACTACGGCCGGCTTGTGGTGATTGGCCTGCTGGGCGGGGTCAAGGGCGAGCTGGACCTCGGCCAGCTCCTGCGGAAGCGTGCTGCCGTGGTGGCCACGTCCCTGCGGCCGCGCCCGGTCGAGGAGAAGGGCGCCATCATGAACGCAGTGCGGGAGTCCGTCTGGCCGCTCATCACCGATGGCAGCATCCGCCCGCTGGTGGCCAAGACCTTTCCGCTGGACCAGGTCAGCGAAGCGCACCGGTACTTCGACAGCGGCGATCACGTGGGCAAGATCCTGCTGGTGATGTAAGGGCCAGGCTTGCAGGCCCTAAATACTGAGTATTGCGTCGAGAGTCGCGCCCGGCTAGGCTCAGCCATACGCGGTATGCACAGTTTTGGGGGTCTGTGGGTACCGATGCTGACGCCCCCGCCAGGAGACACATGTCCATCCGCCACAGCCTCCTCGCCCTGCTGCAGGACCAGCCGCGTTATGGCTACCAGCTCCGGGTTGAGTTCGAGAACCGCACCGGCGCCACCTGGCCGCTGAACATCGGACAGGTTTACACCACCTTGGACCGCCTGGAACGTGACGGCCTGGTCAGCAACGACGGCGGCGACGGCGAAGGCCACGTGGTCTACAGCATCACCGCCGCGGGCACGGCGGCGGTGCAGGGGTGGTTTGCCGCTCCCGTGGAACGCGCCAACCCGCCGCGCAACGAACTCGCCATCAAGCTCGCGCTCGCGGTGACTCTCCCCGGCGTTGATGTGCAGGCCATCATCCAGGCCCAGCGGGTAGCCTCCATCCGGGCACTGCAGGACTACACCAAGTCCCGGCGCGACACGGCCGCTACCCAGCGGGCGGCGGACACCGCCTGGCTGTTGGTGCTCGATTCGCTGATCTTCCAGACGGAAGCAGAGGTCCGCTGGCTGGACCTGTGCGAAGCGCGGATGGTGCAGCATGCGCAGGCCGCAGGCCAGGGCGCCAACGGGAAGGGAAGTACGCGCAAATCGTCCAACGGGGTCACCACGGAAGAGGCTGCCCCGCTCACTGCGGAAACCCGGCGATGAGCGTTCGGGGGCCACAGCAGGTCCTGGAGCTCGCCAAGATCAGCAGGACATTCGGGGAAGGAGCGACGGCGGTCGCCGCATTGCGCGAGGTGGACCTCACCATCAGCGCGGGTGAGTTCGTCGCCGTCATGGGACCATCCGGTTCTGGAAAATCTTCCCTCCTGGCGCTGGCCGGGGGACTGGACCGGCCGACGTCGGGCGGCGTCTTTGTCGAGTCGACGCCCTTGGGCGGGCTGGGACTTAACGAACTCGCGCGGCTGCGCCGCCGCGCCGTCGGCTACGTTTTCCAGGACTTCAACCTGGTGCCCACCCTGACCGCGGCCGAAAACGTGGCACTTCCGCTGGAGCTGGACGGGACCGCCGCCAGGAAGGCACAACGCCAGGCGCTGGATGCGCTGCGTCAAGTGGGCATTCCGGAACTTGCAGACCGGTTTATGGACCAGATGTCCGGCGGCCAACAGCAGCGGGTGGCCATCGCCCGGGCGATCGTGGGCGACCGCCGGCTGATCCTGGCCGATGAACCCACCGGAGCCCTGGATTCCACCACGGGCCACGGCGTGATGGAGGTGCTCCGCGGACGGGCGGATACCGGGGCGGCCGTGATGCTGGTGACCCATGAGGCGCGGCATGCCGCGTGGGCTGACCGAGTCCTTTTCCTCAGGGACGGCCGGATCGTGGACCAGGCAGCTGCCATGCACGATCCAGCCGCGCTCCTCGCCCAGGGCGGTTCCTGAGATGGCGCTCAGCCTCACCCCGGCGCCCGGTGGGCGCCGGCACGCTTTCCGGGTCGCTGTGCGGATGGCGCGGCGCGATATCCGCCGGCACAAAGGGCGTTCGCTGCTGATCATCCTGCTCATCTTGCTGCCGGTAGCCGCCATGACCGGCGCGCTGACACTGGTCGAGAGCAGCCAGGAGACCGCCGCTGAGCGTGTGCAGTACCAGCTCGGCGACACCCAGGCGAGGTACCGGGCCATGCCCATGCCCAATGGTTCCATGGTGCAGGATCCCGTTGACGAGACGCGGATTAACTCGGGGAACTGGGACAGCGACCCCGCATTCACGCCTCGGGATCCTCTGGATGTGATCCCTGCCGGGTACACCGTGCTCACCGAATCGGACCTCGAACTTACCGCTGCCTCGGGCGCGGCCGATGTGCCACTGCTCGGCCGGGCGGTGAACGCACTGGACCGCGCCTTCGCCGGCAAGTACACCCTGCTTCAGGGAAGGGCTCCTGCGGACGAGGACGAAATCCTGGTGTCGCCGGGGCTTTTGGAACGGTTCGGGGTCGGACTGGAGGAGAAATTGACCACCTCGGCTGGAACCTTCGTTGCGGTGGGCACCCTACGCGACGCCGGCTACTCAGACAGCAACTCCATCGCCTACCTCAGGCCCGGGCAGGGCGTGGTCAACCAGGAGCCTGGACCCTCCACGGCTCCGGCCGCCACGGCGGCAACCATCAAGTCCACGCTCTATTACCTTGTGGGGCCGGAACCGGTGAGCTGGACCCAAATTAGGGAAGCCAACGCAGCGGGAGTGGCCGTGCTGTCCAGGTCGGTGGCGCTGAACCCGCCGCCACTGGACCAGCGCCCACCGGAGAGCCAGGGGACGCAGTCCAGCACGTCCATTCCGCTGGCCGCCTATGCCGGCGGAGCACTCTTGGGCGCGCTGGCGCTGCTGGAGGTGGGACTGTTGGCGGGAGCCGCGTTCGCAGTGGGCGCCAAGGGGCAAGTCCGGGAGTTGGCGCTCCTGGCCGCAACTGGGGCGGAGAGCCCCACCATCCGCTCGGTGGTGATGGCTGCGGGCCTGTGGCTTGGCGGCATCGGTGTGGCGGCAGGCGCTGCTGTGGGACTGGCCGCGGCCGCCGTGGTGGTCCATGTGGTTCGCCTGAATGGGTCGGTCCGTTTTCCAGGATTCCATCCCGACGCGTTGCTCACCGTGCTGGTCATGGCCATGGGTTTTGTCGCCTGTCTGCTGGCCGCCCTGGCTCCGGCGCGGCAGGTGGCACGTCAGGCTGTCCTGGGCGCGCTGAAATCGGGGCGTGCGGCGGCCCCGGCGGGCAACGGATTCCCGGTAGTGGGTAGTGTCCTGCTCGCCGTGGCCGCCGCGGCGCTCGCGGGCGGCACATGGCTTGCCGTCACGAGCGAAGACCCTGACGTGTTCGCTTCAAGGACACCGGTCATCGCTTGGCTCCTGGTGGGCGGGGCCGTCCTGGGCGTCACGTCGCTTGTCCTGCTCACGGGCACCGTGGTAGCTCTCCTCGCTAGACAGGCAGGACGGCTTCCACTTGCGGGGCGGATGGCCGCCCGCGACGCGGCTCGGAACCGAAGCAGGACCGTCCCCGCTGTCGCCGCCGTCCTCGCGGCGGCCACCCTCGCGAGCGCGGGCATGGTGCTGGCTGCCAGCCAACAAGCGGGCGAAGAACAAAACCACCAATGGGCCGGATTGCAGAACCAGGCCGTCCTGCCATTGTTTGCCGGTCAGCCCGTGCTGGCTGACGGAACGTTGCCGGAACCGGTGCGGGTGGATCCTGCCGCGGTGGTTTCAGCCTTGGAGGGGGCCCTGGACACCGTCGAATGGGCCCACATCCTGCGCACCCACGCCATCAGCAACTGTGAGATGCGCCCGGAACCCGCGGGTGGGATGCCCGCTCAGACGCCCACGTCCAATTGTCTGCAATACTCGCTGGCAACGCCGCAGGGCAACGAGTGTCCCGTCACCGCCGGCCAACGTGTCCTCGACCCGGATGACTGGCGTTGCCAGGGAGCGATGCGCCCGTATGCGACGCAGGGAAGCGTCGAGTCCATCGTGATCGGAACGGCGGAGGACGTGGAAAGGTTGTTTGGAAAGGCACCGACGGCGGAAGCACGCGACGTGCTGGCAGCCGGTGGCATCGTGGTGACCAACCCGGTTTTCGTCCGCGACGGGCAGGCGTCCTTGGTGGCGCATGACGTGCGAACGCCCCGGCCTTCGGCTCCCGGCTCAACCGCATTCCAGGGATTCCAGGAGACTGGTCGGACGGAAGTGGCCGCGGCGGTCCTGGAGCCGGCTGTCGGCGTGCAGTACTACGGAGTAGTGTCCCCGGAAGCTGCTGCGGCGGCTGGCATGCAGGTGGACAACGGCGCCCTGCTGGTCCAGCTCAGCGCCTATCCTGATGCTTCCCAGATGGACAAGGTCACATCGGCGCTCGCCGGGGTCTATAAGCACCGGTACGCGTCCATGTACGTGGAGCGCGGAGCCGAGCGCGACGCATCACTGATCCTCTGGTCCATCGTTGGCCTGGGGGCGCTGATCACCCTTAGCGCCGCAGGCATCACCACGGGGCTGTCCATGGCGGACTCGCGGAAAGACCACGTGACGCTGGCCGGCGTGGGTGCCGCCCCGCGGTTGCGGAAGGCGCTCGCGGGTTCCCAGGCGCTGATGACCGCAGGCCTCGGAACGGTGCTGGGAAGTATTTCCGGGGTCATCCCGGCCCTCCTGCTGGTGACAGCCACGGGGATGGCGCGTACCGCCGTCGTGCCTTGGCTGCAACTGGTAGCCCTGCTGGTGGCGGTGCCTCTGACCGGCGGCGCCCTGGCCTGGCTCTTTACCAGGGCCAAGCTGCCGGTGTCCCGCCGCGAGGTGGGCACCTGACAAGCCCCGGGGCGGGGCAGCAGCCGTATTCCGTTACAGAGTTGGGTCTTTTGCAAAGGCAGGGGCAGGCCTACGGTAAGAGGCAAGAGGTCTGTCACTGAGCGCCTCCAGCCTGCCGTTCACCGCACGGACACACGACGCTGGCATGGGGCCGCCTTTGCGGCAATGCCGCGTTGGTAGGGTGCCTTGGGGCAACCGATTGAAGCAGGAATTTCTCAAGGAGGAGACATGGCCAACAGGCCTGAGGAACCGGCAGGTTCAGCAAAACGGGGCGGCCCGCTGACCGCCAATCCGGAACTTCCGCCCACAGCGGTGGATGAAGCTGTCCGCGAGGCTGAAGACAAGAAGTGGACGCCGGCGAAGATCGCACTCTGGGCAGCCATCGCACTGCTCGGTGGTGTGGCCTGGTTCATGGTGGCGATCATCCGCGGCGAAACGGTGAACGCCATCTGGTTCGTCTTCGCCTCGGTCTGCACCTATCTGATCGGTTACCGCTTCTACTCCAAGGTGATCGAGCGGTACATCACCAAACCCGATGACCGCCGCGCCACACCGGCTGAGTACAAGGCCGACGGAAAAGACTATGTCCGGACGGACCGCAACGTCCTGTTCGGCCACCACTTTGCCGCCATTGCAGGCGCCGGCCCCCTCGTCGGTCCTATCCTTGCCGCCCAGATGGGCTACCTTCCGGGAACAATCTGGATCATCATCGGCGTTGTCCTGGCCGGTGCAGTTCAGGACTACGTGGTGCTGTTCTTCTCCATGCGCCGCGGCGGCCGTTCTCTGGGCCAGATGGCCCGCGAAGAGCTCGGTGTCATCGGTGGCACGGCTGCACTGATAGCCACGCTCCTGATCATGGTCATCATCGTCGCGATCCTGGCGCTCGTGGTGGTCAATGCCCTGGCGGAAAGCCCCTGGGGTGTCTTCTCGGTGGGCATGACCATCCCGATCGCCCTTTTCATGGGCGTTTACCTCCGCTTCCTCCGCCCCGGCAAGATCATGGAAGTCTCCCTGATCGGCTTCGTGCTGCTGATGGCCGCCATCATTGGCGGCGGTTTGGTGGCCGATACCGATTGGGGTGCCGCGTTCTTCACCCTGGACAAGGTCACCATCGCCTGGGGACTCATCGTTTACGGTTTCATTGCCGCCATCCTTCCGGTCTGGCTGCTGCTGGCACCGCGTGACTACCTGTCCACGTTCATGAAGATCGGCGTGATCGTGATGCTGGCACTGGCCATCATTGTGGTTCGCCCGGAGATCACCGTCCCGGCCTTTAGCGAGTTCGCAAGCCGCGACAACGGGCCGGTCTTCCCCGGCGCGTTGTTCCCCTTCCTGTTTGTCACCATCGCCTGCGGTGCCCTATCCGGCTTCCATGCCCTGATCTCGTCCGGCACCACGCCGAAGTTGGTGGAGAAGGAGCGCCAGACGCGCTACATCGGCTACGGCGGCATGCTCATGGAGTCCTTTGTGGCCATCATGGCGCTGGTTGCGGCCATCTCCATTGACCGCGGGCTCTATTTCGCCATGAACTCGCCTGCCGCCCTCACCGGCGGATCGGTGGAAACCGCGGCCGCCTGGGTCAACAGCCTGGGACTGTCCGGCGTGAACATCGGCCCGGATTTGCTTACCGAAACGGCAAGGAATGTCGGCGAAGAAAGCATCGTCTCCCGCACCGGCGGCGCGCCCACCCTCGCGGTGGGGCTCGCCCACATCATGCAGCAGTTCATCGGCGGCACGGCAATGATGGCGTTCTGGTACCACTTCGCCATCATGTTCGAGGCGCTGTTCATTCTGACCGCAGTCGACGCCGGAACGCGCGTGGCGCGCTTCATGCTGCAGGACTCCATCGGCAACTTTGTTCCGAAGTTCAAGGAGCATTCATGGCGTCCCGGCGCGTGGCTGTGCACCGCCGTTATGGTGGCGGCTTGGGGGCTGGTGCTCCTGATGGGCGTGACGGACCCCCTCGGTGGAATCAATACGCTGTTCCCGCTGTTCGGTATTGCCAACCAGCTGCTGGCAGCCATTGCGCTGTCTGTGTGCCTCGCCATCGTGGCCAAACGGGGGACCTTCAAGTACCTGTGGATCGTTGCGGTTCCGCTGGCGTTCGCGGCCGTGGTGACCATCACAGCTAGCTACCAGAAGATCTTCTCGTCCACGCCCGCCGTCGGCTATTTCGCCAACAACGCAGCGTTCAGCAAGGCACTCGCTGACGGCAAGACCGAGTTCGGTACGGCCAAGAGCGTTGCCGCCATGGAAGCCGTGGTGCGCAACACCGCCATCCAGGGCTGGCTCTCAGTGATCTTTGTGGTGCTGAGCATCATCGTGATCGCCATGGCCGTCGTAGCAACCATCCGGGCCTACCGGAACCAGCAGGCCGGCATCCCCAACGAGAACAACGAGGACGAGGCCCGTGCGTCCCGCGTCTTCGCTCCCGCCGGGCTGATTTCCACGCCGGCCGAGAAGGAACTGCAGGCCGAGTGGAATAAGCTGCCGGCCGAGCTGCGGTTTGAGAGGGCGGGTCACAACTGATGAACGCAGGCCTGGCCGTAGTCGCCACCGGATTCCGGGGCTTTGCGCGGTACTTGGGTGGCGTACTCGGGGCGGATGCGTATGCCAAGTACCTCGAGCACTACCACGCGGCCGGACACGAGGAGCCGCCCCTGACGGAGCGCGAATTTTGGCGGGACCACACGGACCGTCAGGACTCCAACCCGCAGGGTCGGTGCTGCTGAACGTGCCGTGCGGCGTCATCGACTGGACCCGGCGTCGCCGGCGCGTGAGAGTATGAACGCATGAGCGATCCGAACGACACTCAGCCTGACGACATCCCGGTTGAGGGCACCACCCTCGACAACGGCGGCCCGGCCGGCCTGGCCGGGCCGGCCGCTGCCGGTCCTGCCGCAACTGGCGCGGATGCTGCCGGCCCGGCTGCCAGTAAGGGCAAGCGCAGCAGCCTGCAGGACCTGGTGGACGAGCCTGCGAAAGTCATGCGGATCGGCACCATGATCCGGCAACTCCTGGAAGAAGTTAAGTCAGCCCCGCTGGATGACGCCGCGCGGGAACGCCTGGCGGAGATCCACGAGCGTTCCATCAAGGAGTTGGAGGACGGGCTGGCCCCGGAGCTGGTTGAGGAACTGCAACGAATTAGCCTGCCGTTCCCGGACAACGCTACGCCGTCGGATGCCGAGCTCCGCATAGCGCAGGCGCAGCTGGTGGGGTGGCTGGAGGGCCTCTTCCACGGCATCCAGACGGCCATCGCTGCCCAGCACGCCGCGCGGGAGCATGCCGTCGCGCAGATGCAGCTGAAGCAGTTGCCGCCGGGCACCATGATTGCCCCGGGAGTAGTCATCGGTGAGAACGGTGAGCCGCAGCGGGCCACGGCTGGGCAGCGGCCCGGCGCAGCCACGCCAGGCCGGCCGGAGGACCCGGACCACGGCCCCGGACAGTACCTCTAGGTTGTTCGTGGGATTCTTTACTGCCGCCCGCCAAGGGCGCAAGGACGACGCCGAGCTCGGCAAAGGCCTGTGGCGCCGCGCCCACGACCGTTTCCACCGGGGACTTGACCGCTATCACCAAGTGCTTGAGGGCGTGGAAGACGATCGGCTTTACGCCGAACTGGTGGAAATCGCCAATGAGCTGACCGGGCTCCTGGAGCGTGTGCGGGTGGTCTGCGTCGAGGCCCAGCGGCGGTCGCCCAGCGACGGGCTCGACATTCCGGGGGCCTTGGCCGGTGTCCACCGGTCGCTGTCCAAGGCCGGCAACTCGCTGGCCACCACGGCCGAGGCCGCCGCCATGCTGCGGCTCGCCGTCGGGCCGGTCCCGGTGGGGGCAGCTTCGGTGCGCCGCCGCGCGGAATCGGTGTTTGAGCAGGTGGCCGACGCCGAGCGTCGCCTCGCGGAGGATGCCGCCGGTGGCCGGCCGGAGACTCTTTCCGGCTAAAGCGAGCCGAAAGCCTCAGGCGGCGATGCGCGCGTGTTCCACAGCGATTTCGTCGATGACTGCCCAGGACTCCTCCCCGGCGCACTGCCGGCTGGCGAAACGCTCGGCCTCCATCCGGGAGTCGAAGCTTTCATTGCGGATCCGGCCACAGTCGGCGTCGAAGTACGTGACGTGAAATTCGTGAGCGAGTTTGTTTTCCATAAATCCAGTGTGCAACCGGGGTCTGACAATCACCGGTCATCAGTCCCGCGTGTTGCCCAGCCTGAGCACCCGCTCTTGCGCGAGCACGGCTGAACGCTCTGCTTTTTCGGCTGCCCTTGCCGCCTGCTTTGCTTCGGCTGCGGCCGTGGACAGCCCCTTCCGGGCATTATCCAGCCGTTCCTCGGCGGTCTTCAGCCGTGCCCGGAGTTCCCGGGTTTCGCGCGTCAGCCCGGCGACGTCTTCCTCTCTTTCCGCCAGCTGATCCCGCCGTTCCGTGGCCAGCCCGGCAGCCTCCTCCTCCGCTGCCTTGGCGTCGGCCAAAACTGCCTTTGCCTTCTCCAAAGCGGACGGCGACGGCTGCCGCGGAGTCTCCCGGACAGCCTTGAGGCGCGGCTGGTCCGAAGGCTGGCGGCTGGTGCCTGCCGCCGTCGTCCGTTCCTTCTGTTCTCCCTGCTTTGGTGCGACGGCCGCGCCGGGCGGGGAGATGGGGTGCGGCGGGGCCACGCGGGGCCGTACGGCGCCGGGAACCGCCACGGCGCCGTCGAGGTCCACTGTGTCCACGCCGTCGGCGGACAATGTGTGGACCAGCAACCCGCCCTGGACGGCGGCCGCGGCCCCTTCATCCGCGATCAACGCACCGAGGGTCCGCTCGACGTCGGTGGCGATCGGGGCGCTGATGGCGCGCCCGTGGCGTTCCGCGACCGAACGGGCGGTATCGACGGCGACACCCAGCAGGGCGCGGCGCTCCCGCGCCAGTTCACGGAGGGCGCCGGCATCAAAAGATGACTGTGCGGTGCGCATCCGTTCGCCGAGGTCCGCGAGCCGCGCGAGGACTGCTGACTCGTGCACCGCCATCATGTTGACGGCCCAAGCCGCCACTGAGGGCTTCGGCAGGGCCTTGACGGCGGCGGGGAGTTCCTTCCCGGAACCGGCGGCGGCCTTGGCCGCTGCTGTCCTGGCTGCCATGAACTCGTCAAATGGCAGGGCGTACAGTTCCAGCGCGATGGCTGTAAGCGCCTTGTCATCCATGCACGCCATCATAGGTGGAGCCCGCGGCGCCCCCGGGTATGCGCACCGCCTAGACTGGCCGCATGCGAAGAGTGTGGGGGCTCGTTGTCCGGCCGGCAGTCCTGTTGCTGGGAGTTTGTCTTCCAGTGGCCAGTTGCTCAAACGCCTGTCCGGCGATCGGATGGGTCAACTCCGTGACGGTCGAACTGACAGGCGACGTCTCGCGTGTGGGCGCCGTCCAGCTGTGCACCGCCGGGGCGTGTTCAGAGCTGCCCCCGGAGCCCGGGACCGCAACACCACGTGTCGTCTCAACCATGCCGGTGGGTCCCACGGTTCCTGTTACTCCTGACGCGCCGCCCTCCATGGCCCCGTTCTACGCCGAACAGGTCGACGCCGACACCTGGATGTTCACTGTCAACATGCGTTCCCCGGACCACGTGACGGCCAGGGCGCTGTCTGCTAGGGGAGAGGTGCTCATCGAGAAGGAAGCTGACCTCGAGTGGGTCCGCGTGGGCGGCTCGGCGCAATGCGGCGGCCCGTCCAGGGTCCCGTCCCTAGAGGTGGTGGTCCCCGGCTAAGGTGAGACGCCGACCAACTGGATCGCTGTTTGGCCGCCCAACGAAAAGCCGGGGCTTGATGGTGGCCCCGGGAGACGCAGGATTCATAGTCCCACCGTTCCACAGGCGCCGGCCGGGACTTGTGCCTGACCGTTGCCTGCTTCAGGGGCCCGCCGGTACCCGCCTGGATCCTCGGCGGCGTACCTTCAGTCTCCCCGGGCCTCTGGGCCCTGCCCTCCTCCCGGCGCCATGAGCACTCCTCCGTGGAGCCCTTAGCCCGGCCCGGCGTTCAGCACGGCCGAGCAGGCCAAGCATGCTCGAAATGATTACTACCCAGAGTATTGCCGCAGCGAGGACGATACAGATCAAGGTCAGTGGATGCATGTGGCGCCCTTAGGACATAGCTCGAAAAGCATGGCGGTTCGTGGCCGGTTACGCAACGTATTTCTGCAGCAGGTCCGTAGTCTGCCGGCCGCAGTTGGTGATCCGTGCGATGTTGGCAGCAGCCAACTGTGGCAGCAGCCTGGAGGGCTCAGCATGGCGGGTGTCAACGCGGAGGGAGTGTTCCAGATCGGTCGCAAACTCTGCGAGGCGTTCCGCGCCCACCATCTGGCTGGACGACTTGAGGCTCAGGACTGCATCAAGCGCGCCTCTCAGATCCCCTGTGGTCAGTGTGAGGCGGACTTTTTCTGCCCTGTCGGGCAGTAGCGCAATGAAGTTCAGGACGAAGAGCTTGCAGACATCTTCGTCGTCAAGCCCGTCCCGCAGCTTTTGCAGAACTGCCCGATCCAGTAGCGGTAAAGCATTGGCGTCCATAATTTCCCCCGAGCGTCGACGTACCTATCAACGTCCCCCAGGACTTGTAATGGACGCTACCGGCTGGCACTAATGAACACACGAGTAGGTGGTACTCGATTTTGCCCATCGGGACACCCGAGTGCCTTGTCATTCGGCAACGGTATCGCCGTGCCGATGGGCTACTTTCCATTGGCCGTCTTCACGCCGGTAGACCTGGGTGGCCCGCAAAGTGAAGGTGCGCGGTTCGCCGTCGACGGAGGCTGAGATGTGTTCCAGCCCGGCGGTGTAGGCCATGTCGCCCGCTACGTCGTACGCCTGCAGTTCAAACGCGTAAGAGGTGCAGGCGGAGAAGCTCCGTGCAAGGGAGGTAAACAGTTCGTCCAGTTCACGCTGCCCATAGGCGTTCCGCCAAGCACCCAGGACACTCACCGGTTCGTTACGGGACCAAAGTGCCCGCCGGGGCGCGGAATCGCCATTGTGCAGTGCCAGTTCCGCCTCGTACAGGTCGGCTTTTACCCAAGCCAGGAATCCATCGCGATCGTTCATGCCACCAGTATGATCCCGGCCGAGTAGTGCACGCATCTGAGAAATTCCCACGCCGGCATTTCAGCCATGGCACTTCATGAGCAGTGTCACGCGGCAACTTGCGACGTAATCCTGCAGTACCTTATGGGGCTGGGTAATCGCAGGCCCTGCCCACTTGAGCGCGAGCAACGACAGCATCAAGGCCGGAACTGTTGCCGCCACTGCGATGAACGTCGCCTCGAGGATCGGTATCCGCGCCAACCGCAATTTCCCGGCGCCGAGCGCAGCTCGTACGGCCAATTCCT
>JBDTQQ010000010.1:0-15454 GCA_039932075.1 Pseudarthrobacter sp.
CACCAGCACGAACCGCATGGCCACAAAGAGGAGCGGCGGAACCTCACGGCCGTCCGGATGCAAGCCCAGGTCGATGGCCACGAAGTTTACGCCCCACAGGACGGCGACCAGCAGGGCCAGGAGGGAGTGTCGGAGATTCACCGTTCAACTCTGACAGACTGCGTGCCTCAATGGGCGCGCGGCACCTTGAATTTGGTGATCCGGGCATCCTGGCCGTCCAGTTCGGCCCAGGACTTTTCTGTTTCCAACACTGTCAGGGCACTGGTGGGATAGCGCGTGGCGGCGTCCATGTAGGCGTCGTGGTTCGAGTCCCGTGACGCCAGATGCATGGCGAGGTCCTGGACTCCGGGCATGTGCGAAATGAGCATCAGCGTGGTCACGGTGTCCGGCACATGGTTGACCACGGTGAGCATGCGCAGCGCGGAGGCGGCATAGAGGCCGTCCTCAAGTTTCGGCGTCGGGGCCCTATCCCCCAGCTCGGCGCACACCCACGTGCACGTCTGCCGGGTGCGCAACGCGCTGGAGCACAGGATGAAGTCCGGGAGGATGCCGTGCTTGACCAGCCACTTCCCGGCCAGGGGCGCCTCCCGGTGCCCGCGCTCCTCCAACGGCCGCTCATGATCCGCAACCCCGCCGGGCCAGTCAGCCTTGGCATGGCGCATGATCACCAAGCGCTTGATGTGGTGGTCACTCATCCCCCAAGCCTAAGCCCACCAACGGGCGGTGGGCCGCCGTCGAACTTTTGCCGCGGAGGCCAGTACTCAGAAAGCCCGAGGCTGAACGCCAAAAGGCGGCACATCCCGAAAGCGCCGTTGTGGGGCCCACGCCGCCCGGGTCCCCTGGCCGAGCTTGCGAGGTAAGGGAGGCGGTGGGGCGGTACGAGCGCAGGCGCAGAGGGATCGTGCCGCCTTCTGGCGGTGGTGAAGTTAAGGCTAGATCGAGTATTCCGGAGCGGCCCAGACGACAACTTCGGGGTGCTCGTAGAAGCGGTAGCCCTGACCCCGGACGGTGCGCACGGTGTTGGCCAGGCGGCCGAGCTTGGAGCGCAGGCGGCGGATGTGGACGTCGATGGTGCGCTCGTTGGGCACTTCCTCGGCGTTGCGCCACAGGCCTTCGAGCAGTTCATCGCGGCCAACTGTGCGGGTGCCGTTCTCCACCAGGTAGTTGAGGAGTTCGAATTCCTTGAAGGTCAGGTTCAGGGACTCGCCGTCGAGGTGGACTTCGCGGCGCGCCAGGTCGATGAGGACGCCGGACGGACGGGGCTCCGCGGCCTGCTGCAGCCGTGCAGTCTCGGTGCGCTTCTGGGCATTGACGGTGGGGTCACCGAAGGTGGACCGGACGACGTCGAGCGCGGAACCGGGGGTGCCGGCCGGGGCCATGGCCACGGCAGCGTAGCTTTCGGCGCCGGTCACGAGGGACTGTGCGTAGGCGCGGATTTCCTGGGCGAGCTTGGCGATGGAGGTTCCGGCGGCCGCCGCGGTCTCCTCGTCGATGCCCATGTAGAGGACGAATCCCCGGGCGAGGTTGTCGTTCGCACCGGGCCTGGCTGCGTTGTTCCCTGCTACAACGGGCGTCGGCGCGGTGAGTGGCGCAGCTTCAGTGGGCTGCACGGTGCGGAGCTGGCCGTAGGAGTTGGGGTTGTAGCCCTGGGGTACGTACCCAGGAGCGGGGAAGCTGGTTCCGGCAGCGGCCGGCGCGAACGCCTGGCGGGTACCAAAACCTTGACGGAGCCCGGCAGCCTGGCTGGGCTTACCTGCGTTACGGACGGAGATGTGGACGTATCCGGATGCAACTGACATGAATGCTTACCTCAATGTGAATGGCCGTCATCGCGGCTCGAATGCTGTTTTCCCCCGCAATGAGATCTGGGGAGGGCGCCCTACGCTGGGCTGGGGGCGCTGGGCTTGGGGGCGAATGCCTAGGAACTTCGTGGGGTTAGAAGGTCAGGCGTGCATTCGACAACAGCGCATGTCGGCAGCAGCGGATGTGCTGGACCAATATTCTGCGGCTGCAGTTGCTGTTGAGTTCTTGTTCACAATTGAAAGTGTGCAACGTAACAATGAAAACTTGCAAGTAACAAAGGCACCGTTCGTCCGCATCGTGAGACAAAGCGACAATAATGTGCGTCGTATCACAATTCGGCGAGTCGACATTTGAGCTGCATGAATTCGCTCCTAGCCGCCCCTAACTCGCCAGCTGGCGAATGTTATTCGAAATAGAGGTCAGTTTTGGAATCCCCTGAAACTTCACGCGCTTGACGTAAAATCGCGGCAGCTGCCAAGGTGCATTGTCCAATCACCCGGTGGAATTTTTCGCTCGAGCCACTATTCATTCGCACGCGGACACGGTTCAGCGAGCGCCGGCGCTTCCCTCGCCCGCCCGGGCTATTCCACCCGGCACAGCCAATAGTCACTGGGACGATCATCCAGCTCGCTACGCTGAGAGTCACAGCTCGCACACAGGAACCGCAAAGCGTGAGCTAACCGAAAGATCAGAGAGTTGTCCCATGGCCACTTCGCACTCCATGACCAACAACCTTCCGCAGCTGACCCACCCGGACGGCTCCCCCATCCGCGCACTGGTGGTGGATGACGAACCGAGCCTTTCGGAGCTCATGAGCATGGGGCTGCGCATGGCCGGCTGGTCCGTTACCGTGGCTGCGGACGGCCCGGAGGCCGTCAAGCTTGCCAAGGAGTTCCGCCCGGACGTCCTGGTACTGGACGTGATGCTGCCGGGGTTCGACGGCGTTGAGCTGCTGGGCAGGATTCGCGCCTTTGCGCCTGAAGTGCCAGCCCTTTTCCTCACCGCCAAGGACGCTGTCCAGGACCGGATTGTCGGCCTGGCGACCGGCGGGGATGATTACGTCACCAAGCCTTTCAGCATGGAAGAGGTGCTGCTGCGGCTGCACCGGCTGGTCCAGCGGTCCGGGGTGGCCGCCATGGACACGGCCGAGCTGGTGGTGGGCGATCTTGTCCTCAACATCGATACCCGCGAAGTTACCCGGGCCGGAGACGACCTGCAGCTCACGGCAACCCAGTTCGAGCTGCTCCGGTACCTGATGGAGAACCCCAAGCGCGTGATCAGCAAAGCCCAGATCCTTGACCGAGTCTGGAACTACGACTTCGGCGGCCAGGCGAACATCGTGGAACTCTATATTTCCTACCTGCGCAAGAAGGTGGATGCGGTGCACCCGCCTATGATCCATACGGTGCGGGGTGCGGGCTACGTCATCAAGCCCGCCGAATAACGCGCAGCCCATGTCCGCGCCACGAGTTATCCCCCGCCCGGGCGGCAGCTGGCTGAAGCCGGCCACGTGGCACCTGCGAACCCGTCTGATCCTGCTGGCCATGGCACTGCTGGTGGCAATCTGCGGTGCGGTGGGACTGTTCAGTTACGCCTCGATGGATTCCTTTCTCACCAGGCAGCTGGACCAGCAGCTGAGCCAGGCAGCGAACCGCTCGAACGATCCCGGCCGTCCGGCCCAGGGTGGTTTCAGGGACAGGGACCCGCTGGATGCCCGCGGGCAGAGTGTCGGGACCCTCAACGCGCGCATCGTGAACGGCCAGATCAACAGCGGCGGCTACCTGGACTCGGACGCCACGCGCTCTGCGCTCAGCACCGTAGATAAGCAGACCCTGCTCGCACTGGCCCAAAACGGCAATCCCGTGGACCGCTCGCTGTCCAACGGGGATTACCGGATTGTGGCCCTGGCAACCGGCTTCGGTGACGTTTTGGTCACGGGACTTCCGTTGGCTGGCAAGGAAAGCACCCTCGGTTCACTTGTAAGGACCTTCGTCTTCGTTTCACTTGGCGGACTGCTGCTGATCGGTCTGGCCGGGACGGTGCTCATCCGGCGCACCATGCAGCCGCTGGAGCAGCTTTCCGAAGTTGCAACCCGGGTGGCACGGCTTCCACTGGACGCCGGCGAGGTGGCACTCGCCGTACGCGTCCCGCCGTCGAACGCCAACCCCGGAACCGAAGTGGGCAGCGTCGGCCATGCCCTTAACCTCATGTTGGACAACGTCTCCAGCGCACTCGAGGCGCGGCAGCGAAGCGAAACCAAGGTGCGGCAGTTCGTCGCCGACGCCTCCCATGAACTGCGCACCCCCCTGACAGCCATCCGCGGCTACACGGAGCTGATGCGGATGACCGAGAACTTCACCCCCGACGGCCGGAAGTCGCTCGCGAGGGTGCAGAGCCAGTCCGAACGCATGACCACACTCGTGGAGGATCTCCTCCTGCTGGCCCGCCTGGACGAGGGGCAGGCCCTGAAACTCGGCGACGTTGACCTGACGCAGCTCGTGATCGAGGCGGTCAGCGATGAAAAGGTCATAGCCCCGGACCATAACTGGCATCTGGAACTCCCCGACGAGCCGCTTTCGGTCAGCGGCGACGCCTCGAAGCTGCGCCAGGTACTGGTCAACCTGCTTTCCAACGCGCGCAAGCACACGGCGCCGGGGACCACCGTGGTCACCAGCGTGCGAACGTCAGAGGACGGCCGCGCCGTGGTGACCGTGACGGACGACGGCGCGGGCATCCCACCCGAATTCGTGGACCACGCTTTCGCCCGCTTTGCCCGCGCAGACGCTGCACGCAAAGGCACAGCGCCGGGTTCCGGCACCGGGGCCGCAGAAGGCACCAGCGGCTTGGGCCTCTCCATCGTGCAGTCCATTGTCGAGGCGCACGGGGGCACGGTGGACGTGACATCGAAACCCGGCTGCACCCGGTTCACGCTCCACCTCCCCACTGGAGTCGATGCACCGCAAGGCAACACGCCGTCGTCGTGATGCTCGTTACCAAAATGTGACTTAAGCGCCGTGCTCCTGTACCGTCGGTAGAGTGCGGATCCCGTTCGGGCCGCACATCCGGATGACGCCAAGCTCTGCCGCTTCCCGGATTCCGTTCGACCGAGGCAGAGGCGGGGGACCCAGAGTCCCGGGCATTTATTGCCCTCGGGGTGAAGCCAGCACGTGATAATCCGTGTGGCCGGATGCCCTCATCCGAACCCGACAGCTAACTCCGCAGGTGTGAGAGGCGATCAACCATGTCTGAATCCAAGGTACAAACGCGCCCGCAGGACGGGTCAAACAAACTCCGCAACCGAATTCCCTCGCTGGGACAGCGCGTGGCCGTGCTCGGCACGGCATTCGCCCTCCTCATCGGGCTGGGCGCAGCGGGCCAAGTGTCCGAATCCGGCGGCCTCACCGCGGTCAGCGACACCCAGAAGCTGTCCACTGCCGACATCGAGTCCCAGTTGACGATGGAAAAGGCCGAGATGCAGGCCAAACCCGCGCCGGAACCTGCCGCTGCTGAAATCAGTGTGGCCCCGCAGGCCGCCGAGCCTGCACCCGCGCCGGCCCCCGCACCTGCACCGGCGCCGGAGGCTGCCCCCGTGCCGGCCCCCGCACCTGAGCCGGCTCCTGTTGTAGCCATCAATGACCCCGCCGGAGCACAGGCCTACGCCGCCGGCCAGTTGGCCAGCTACGGGTGGTCCGCTGACCAAATGCAGTGCCTGCAGACGCTGTGGACCAAGGAATCCGACTGGACCACCACGGCAACCAACGCCAGCAGCGGTGCGTACGGCATCGTCCAGTCGCTGCCTGCCGAGAAGATGGCGAGCGCCGGTGCGGACTACCTCACCAACTACCGCACGCAGATCAAGTGGGGCCTGAACTACATCCAGGAGCGCTACCAGTCGCCGTGCGGTGCGCTGAACTTCCACCTGTCGAACAACTGGTACTAAACCCGGTTCTCCCCAATCCGTACCGCAGCAGGCCCTGAATCCCCCGGTTCAGGGCCTGCTGTCTTGTCCAGGGTGAATTAGCCCTGGGCCGCTCGGCCCGGAATGTGCTGCACGGCCCACTTGTTGCCGTCGGGATCGGCGAAGTACACAAAATGGCCCCAGTCCTGCACGTCCACGTCGCTCACATCCACCCCGTTGTTCTTGAGGTGCCGGTGGGCGGCCTGGATGTCGCTGACCACCATCTGCAGGTTGGGCGCACTGCCGGGCGGGGCGTCCGTGAGCCCCTCCCCAATGCAGATCGAGCAGGCTGAACCGGGCGGCGTCAGCTGGACAAAACGGATGGCGTCGCTGGGCCGCTCGTCGAAGTCAGCGTTGAAGCCAACCTTGTTGACGTAGAAGTCCTTCGCGCGGTCCACGTCGGACACAGGGACAAAGACAAGTTCGAGTTTCCAGTCCATCCGCACAGGCTAGCGGCGGGCTCCTGAATCCGGAAGGCCCTGTTGCCCGTGCGCCCCGGTATCTAGCCGGCGATGCCGTAGAGGCGGTCTCCTGCGTCGCCGAGCCCCGGCACAATGTATGACTTCTCGTTGAGCTTTTCGTCGATGGAGGCCAGGACGATGGTGACGTTGGCGTCAGCAAGTTCTTCTTCCAGCTTCGCCAGGCCTTCCGGCGCGGCCAGCAGGCAGATACAGGTGACATCCGAGGCGCCGCGCTTGAACAGGAACTTAATGGCTTCGCGCAGGGTGCCGCCGGTGGCCAGCATGGGATCCAGGACAAAGATCTGCCGGTCGGTGAGGTCCTCCGGCAGGCGTTCGGCGTAGGTGATGATGTCGAGCGTTTCCTCGTCGCGTGCCATGCCCAGGAAACCGACTTCAGCCGTAGGGACCAGTTTGGTCATGCCCTCGAGCATGCCGAGGCCGGCGCGGAGGATGGGGACCACCAGGGGGGTCGGCTTGGTGAAGGCGGTACCCACGGTGGTGCTGACCGGCGTTTCGATAGTCACAGGTTGGGTGCGGACATCGCGGGTGGCCTCGTACGCGAGCAGTGTCACCAGCTCTTCCGTCAGCATCCGGAAGACCGGAGACGGGGTGTTTTTGTCCCGCAGGACGGTGAGCTTATGGGCGACCAGCGGGTGGTCCACAACAAGAGTGCGCATGGGTCAAAACTATCATCCGGCCCGAGTGTCCCTGCCGGGAATCAGTTCGGCTGTTCGTCCCGGATGGCGGGGTGTTCGAACGTGGGTGCCGGCCCGGCATGCTCGCGTTTCCGTAGTACATGGAAAAGCCGATGGGCCAGGATCACTATCCCCACCCACGCCAGTCCCAGGAACCAGCCTGCCATGACGTCGGTCATCCAGTGGTGGCCCAGGAAAACCCGGCTCAGGCCCATGGCGATGATGAAGACCACCCCGGCGACGATGGCGGTGATGCGCGCCCAGGTCATCTCAAACTGCAGGCACATGATGTAAACCAGAACACCAATCACCACCGTGGTGTTCAGGGTGTGGCCGCTGGGGAACGACGGTGACGTCTCGTATGGCGGGACCGCATCAGCGTGGTCCGGCCTGGTGCGGCCAACCAGGCGCTTGCCCACCGTCGTCGCCGTTGTGGAGACGGCCGCAGCGCCGCCCACCAGGATGATGGGGCGCCACGTCCTGCTCAGGAACGTGAGCCAGGCTGTCAGGATGCTGGCCAGGATGGGCATGCCGATGCCGCCGCCGATATTGGTGAACGCCGTAACGCCGGCGTCCAGCCCGGGGTTCCGCAGGCTCTCCGCCAGTTGGAGCGCCGGACGGTCCAAGGATGTCAGCCCTGCATCGTCCACCACGCTGTCGTAGACCTCGGCACCGAGCAGCGCCATGATGACCACCAGCACACCACCCACCAGCATGGTGATCCACAGCGCCGCGTAGGGTTTGAACCATTGGCCTACACGGCCCCTGAATGTATCAGCATCCACGAAGTCCTCCTGGCGTCAGTGGGTGGCAAGGACGGATATCCCTCGAAACTATCATTGAGCCATGGCGCCGGGCGAAAAGAAACACAGTGAGTGGATGGGGCTTGCCCTCGACGAAGCCCGGCGCGCACTGGCCACGGAGGACGTGCCGATCGGTGCTGTTGTTATAGGGCCCGACGGCGGCGTGCTGGGTTCCGGACGGAACCAGCGCGAGGAGCTCGGTGACCCCACCGCCCATGCGGAAGTCGTGGCCATCCGCGAGGCGGCGGAGAAGCTGCGTGCTATGTCGAAGCTTGAGGGAGGGGCCGGGGATGGCTGGCGACTGGCCGACTGCACGCTGGTGGTCACGCTGGAACCGTGTGCCATGTGCGCGGGAGCCGTAGTACTGGCCCGGATCCCGCGGGTGGTTTTCGGTGCCTGGGATGAGAAAGCCGGGGCGGCCGGATCGGTGTTCGATGTCCTCCGCGAGCGCCGCCTCAATCATTGGGTGGAGGTCTACGGGGGCGTCAGGGAAGACGAGTGCGGGACCCTGCTGAGGGATTTCTTCGCCGCCCACCGCAGCAAACTCTAGGCAGGGGGTAGCGCTTCGCCCCTTAAGCCGGGGGCGGTTGGGGCGTGCTTGGTCATGCCTGATGGTGCACCTGCGGGAGCATACCGAGGATCGCCGCCACATGGCGCGCTGTGGATTCCCAGCCAGGCAAGTGTTCCCGCGCGGCAAGGGCAGCTGTCCGCCAATCTGCGCGGAGTGCGGGGTCCAACAACCATTTCCGGATCGCTGCTGCGAGCATCTCCGGCTCGCCGCTTTCATTGCCGGCAAGGACAGCGGCGGTTCCCGGCAGGATCGGCAGGGCGGCCAATCCCAGCGCCTCCACGGCCCCGGTGCCGGCCCGCACGATGACAGGGATTCCGCGGGCGAGCGATTCCGTGACCACCAAACCGAACGCTTCGGCCCGGGAGACGAGCACGCTCAGGTCAGCCCTGTTCCATTCGTCCGCCATCGTCTGTCCGGCGAGCTGGCCGGTCACCTGAATTCGACGGGCCAATCCGTGCGACGATATGGCCGCCCGGACCTCCGCGGCGTAGGCGGGGTCGGCCTCGTCCGTACCCACCAAGGATGCCGTCCATGCCAGGTCCTGCAGCTTGGCGAGCGCTTCCACCACGAGTAACTGGCACTTGTTAGGCAGCAGCGCGGCTACCGCCATGATGTGCGCGGGGTCCGAACCGGCAGCGGCCGGCGCGGAATCCGTCCCGGGCAGGGCCACCTTTGCCGTATGGCCGTACCGTTCGCTGAGGTGGTCAGCGGCCGACGTACTGGTGCAGATCACGCCGGCGGCTGCCTGCACCGCCCGCCCTTCGCCGTCGGTATGGCTGGGGAACGGCATATGGAGCAGGATCCACGCACTGCGTCCCGCAGCAGCGGCAGCCTCCAACTCGTCAGGGGCACCGCAGGCGATCAGCCCGTCCACCACCGTGACGGTGGCTGGCTTGACCTTCGCCCCTGGTTCGCCTCCTCCCAGCAGGCTGCCGAGTCGCCGTCGTTCACTAATCCCGGCATCCGGCCAATCCCCATCCACCGCGAGTACCTCAACGTCGACGTCCAAACTCTGCAGTCCTTCGGTGAGGCGTGCGTTGAAGACGTTGCCGCCTGAGTTGTGGCGGATGTTGCCGGGGACCAGGAGCCTGACGCGCACGGTCAGGCGGACAGGTCCAGGGCGTATGTAGCCCAGGCGTCAGGATTTTCGCGCAGGGTGACGTCGATGCCGGCAAGCTCCCGGCCGTCAGCGTCGCCCTTGATCTTGCCCGCCACAGCCTGGGCGATGTATTCAGCCAGCGCCTCGGTGGTGCTGAGTTTGCCGGCGAAGTCCGGGTGCTCATCGAGGTTGGTGTAATTGAGCCCTGCCAGGACATCTTCGATGATGCCGCCGGCGGCGCCGATGTCCAGCACTATCGCATCGTTGTTCAAAGCACGACGCCGGAACGTCACCTCCGCCACGAAGGTGGCCCCGTGCAGGGCCTGGGCGGGGCCGAAAACCTCACGTGGGAGGCTGTGGGCGATCATGAAGTGGCGGCGGATGGTCAGGCTGAACACGGGCTACGTCCTATCGTCGGGGTCTGTTTTTGCTGCACTGTTGTTACCGGGGTATTCGATCACGTGGCACAGGGCTTCGAGTTTTCCGTTGGCCAGGTTCTGCACCGCTTCCGGCAACTCCGTGAAGGGCGATGCCCCGGTGAGGAAGGCGTCAAAAACTGGGTCCGTCAGGAGCGAAACTGCCAAACTCAGGCGGTCCGCGGTGGTCCGCCGGTGCCTTCGTGCCCGGGCCACAACTCCCACCTGGCTTGCCCTGATGGAGAGTCTGCGGGCATGGAAGTCCTCGCCGAGCGGCAAGGTGACATCGCGGTTGGCGTACCAGGACATTTCAATGACATCGGCCTCGTCGCCGGCCAGCTGCAGGCTTCGTTCCAAACCTTTTTGGGACGCGGAGCAGTGGAACACGATGTCGCAGTCCGCTTTGGCATCATCCGGGTGGGTAAAATCCACTCCCAGCCTGTCCGCCAGCTGCTTCCGTTCCGGGTTCAGATCCACGAGCTGCAGGCGGCCCAACGGGAACGTGCGCAGGAGCGTGGCCAGCATTCCGCCCACCAGCCCGGCACCGACCACGGCAATCCTGTCGCCGATCCTCGGCCCGGCTTCCCAGAGCGCGTTGATGGCTGTTTCCACAGTCCCGGTTAGCACGGCACGGCGGGCGGGGACGCCGTCGGGAATTCTGGTCAGGGCGCCAGTGTCGATGACGTAGCGGTCCTGGTGGGGGTTCAGGCAGAAGACCTTTTGGCCCATCCAGTCATCCGGGCCCTGTTCAACGATGCCGACAGAGAGGTAACCGAACTTCACCGGAGAAGGGAACGAGCCCTCCTGGTGGGGGGCGCGCATGGCCTCAGCTACCCGCGGTGGGACGGAACCGGTGTGAACCACAATTTCCGTGCCTTTGCTAATGCCGGAGTAGAGCGTGCGGACCAGCGCTTCGCCGGGTGCCGGGACAGGCAGCAACTCAGTCCGGAGTTCACCCTGTTCCGGGCCGGTGGTCCAATATGCCGTTGCCTGAGCTGCTTGAGGAGTTGGTTCATCTGAAGTGGTCATCTTGCTTACGAATCTAGTCGGCCGGAGGCGGCTGGCGGAAGTTGTATCCAGGGACAAGGGTGGTGGGACAGGGTTTGATGCGACCGTATCCACCGAGCCGGACCTCCTTGACCATCGCGCAACGCCGATGGTCGTGGCACCACTCATTCAGAAGATTCCACTGCGTCGGCAGACGATCCCTGGCCGTTGGCATCCGGAATAGCCATCCGGGGCCAGTGGGGTGGTTCCCAGTCGGGGTGTTCGCTTTGGTAGTGCCGTCCGGCGGGTGAGATCCAGCCCGGTGGTTTGTCTTTGGTGGCGCCGGTGGGTGTCCAGGCGGTGGTGTGGCGGAGTCGGTGGTGGCGGCGGCATGGCTGGCCGAGATTGCTGATTCCGGTGGCCCCGCCGTTGGCCCAGGCCAGGACATGATCGGCTTCGTTGTCCAGGGACTGGTTGGAGCAGCCGGGGAACGGGCATTTGCCGTCACGGAGTCTGAGCCATTGGCGTTGGGCCTTGGTGACCCGGTAACTGGTCCGCCCAATCTCCAAAGGTGCACCATCCCGCGGGTCGATCAGGACACGGTGGAACGACTCGGCCCCCTCGGCGATCAGTTTCCGGGCCATGGACGGCGGGATCGGCCCGTACCCATCCAGCACGGCCGGCTCCTCCGTTTTGCCCAGCAAAGCCATGACCGGGACAGTGATCAGCACCTGCGCCCGAGGCGACGGGACACCGGCCCTGACGGCCACACTGCCTCCAGCGACTTCACCTTCGGGTATGGTGCCTGTTGCCCCACCGGTGCCTCCCGCGATGCCCGTCGTAGTGCCGGTGATGTCATCCATCGGGCCGGTCACACCGCTGATGGTGCTTTCGACGTCACCCCCCAGGAGCAACGTCGCGGCGATGTCCGCCCTCGCCTGTGTGAGGGTCCGGGCCTCGCCGGGACCCTGCATGGCCCGGGCCGCTGCGGTGGTCCGTTCCCAGATCCCCGAGGCGGTGTCCGCCGGCAGATAAGCCGAGAGCCAGGCCATCCCATCCCGGTCCGGAGAAAACAGCACCCGCCGGTCCGCGGCGCACTTCGCGTGCCGTGTTTCGATGCTGACCGGATGGTGCCGTTCCCGCCAGGTCCGGGCCTTGGCCCGGAACCTGCCGGCCACCATCTCACCGGCAGGACACCCACGGGCAGGACTGGCAGCATCAGCGTCCAGGAAATGCGCCTCCAACGCCTGCGCCCCCACCGGGCCCAGGCCGCTGGTCTCATCCACCATGATCCGGGCGTGCTGCCACGAAATCGACCCGGCCTCCAGAGCGGACATCGTCAATGGCAAGGCCGAAGTCAGCTCGCGGGCCTCAGCCAGCAGGTCAGCAGCGGCCGGTTCCCTGATGGTCAGCACGCACGCCACCTCCGCCACGATGGCCATCTCCTGCGCCGTGTGTTCCTGCGGGGACGCAGGCGGCGGCGCGAGGACCTCAATAGCACGGGAGTAGCCCGCCGCTAGATGGACTCTCAGAGCGGCCGTCATAGCGTCAACCCGGGAAGTCTCAGCCAGCCCGTTCATGAAATCATCCGCCAACACCCGCAGCGGATCAGCGTCACCCCGACCCGTACCGGCGCCCGCAGATCCTGTGCCCCGCAAAGCTGCAGCAAGCGCAGTGGCAGAAGCCGCTAGGGCCTCCGCAACCTCCACCGCAGCTCTTCGTTCCATACTCAAATCATCCCGCGAGAGTCCGGCACTCTACGTCAGGAAAAACGCCTATGTGCATAACTTTGCGACCGCGGAGCCTAATGCCCTAAGGGCACCCAGGCACCCCGAAAACCTCGTACCGCAGCCCAATCACCAGCCGTTTTGGGGATGTGAGCATCGCTCCGGTACCCTAGTCAGGTTGGTGACGTGTCCGAGCGGCCGAAGGTGCAACACTCGAAATGTTGTTTGGTGTCAAAGCCAACGTGGGTTCAAATCCCACCGTCACCGCCAATGAGAAAGGCCCTGCTTCCCTTATGAACAAGGGAAGCAGGGCCTTTTGCTTTTCGCGGATATGCACCTACGCCAACACTGACACGGGAAGCAAAGCCACGGGAAGCAAAGCTCGATCTCAGCATCGACCTTGACAACCCCTTGAAGCGTCCGTACGCCCGTATAGTCCTCATCTTCTCTAACTGCAGGACGGGATTTCGTGAGCGTCGAGGCGTTACGGCGTCGTGCGCGTTTCCCAGGGAGGACCGCAGGACGCCCGGCTCGTCCCTTCGCTCCCCTGCCGTACTGCCTGCTTGCGGTGAAGAGCAGGGGCCGCGTCAGCAGAATGCCTCATGTGGGGCAGATACGTGATGCCTAAGGCGTCCGGTGACCATCTGAGCTACGTCGATGACAAGGACGTGGAGGAACCTCGCCGCCGCCGAACTGGACCATGGCGTCCACCCAAGATGTGCTCATCGTGGCTGAGCGGCTTTCCGGAGAGCTGCCGTCAAATGCCGGGCAATCGTCCCGACGGATGGCTATTTCGAATGTCCGCATCCGGCCGACGTTTGCCAGCCGCGTGGCGCCGTTCGGGGTTGGCCTGCCCTCATTTCTCGGCCGTGCGTCTCGGTTCGGCCGCGGGAGGCGTTTCCCCGCCGGCCCGGCCTGGAGGCGTGGATTCCTGCAACCTGGCCCGCGCATGCAGGACGTCGCCGATAAACCAGTCGTAGATCAGCACACCGATCACTCCGCCGATCAGGGGCCCGATGATCGGCACCCAGAAGTACCAACTGAAGGCTCCGTCGACGGTACCCGGCAGCGCCGTCTGGCCCCACCCCGCCAGCCACGCAAAGAACCGTGGTCCGAAGTCGCGGGCCGGGTTAATGGCGTAGCCGGCGTTTGCGCCAATGGACATGCCGATGGCCGCGACGGCCAGCCCGATCATGAACGGACCCAGGTTCGCCTGGACGGCCGTGTTGCGGAGGTCGATGATGGCCACGACGAACATGACGAGGAAGGCCGTGCCAACAACTTGGTCGATCAGCGGACCCGTTGGGTTTCCATTGAAGTAGGGTGCCGGGAACGTGGCGAAGATGGAGTAGCTGGCAAGCCCCTTCGGATCCGCGCGCCCGGTGCCGACAGCTTTGTTATAGGCGTCGATGGCGTCGTGATAAAGCAGGTACACCATCGCGGCGCCGGCGAAGGCACCCACAACCTGGGCCGCGATATACGGGCCTACTTTTCTCCAGGGGAATTTTCGCCGGACGGCGAAGGCCACGGTCACGGCCGGGTTGATGTGTGCGCCGCTGACGCCACCGGCGACATAAATTGCTAGCGTCACCGCCAGGGCCCATCCCCAGGTAATCAACAACCAGTCTCCGGCGGCCATGAAGATCGTCGTCGACGTGGCGGCCCGTCCGGATCCGGGTAAGGCGGCGACTGCCATGGCCACGACTCCATCTCCGAAGGAGATCAGCACAAACGTGCCGAGAAACTCGGCAAGAAGTTCACCCCAAGTTCCACCCAATTGCTTGAGGCCACTCCCATTACGGACCGCATTCCTTAGTGGACTGACTTCACTCATCGCGTGTGCCTCCTTGCGGCATCAGCGTCGCATTCACGAATTGACAAATTCGCTAGAATCATGCTACGCCGATAGTACCCCTAGGCAACAGTCTAAACACCTGCCCGCCGTGAGCGCACCTCGGGGCCCGCCTCTGCCGCGCCGTCCCGGCCAGCCCCAGCGGGCGCGGAGGTGCATTCTGTCGGGGAGCGGGGCCCTCGCCAGACTTGAATTGCCCCGCAAAGATGCGGAGTTCGTTTGGGAAAGGACACGATCATGACCGATAACAGCAGTATTGAAAACACCCCGGATGCGACCGGCTCGGAAATAGACCCGGAAGAACCAGACCTGCGGGGCCGGTACGTTGAAGGTGACTTTGGCACGGCTGGTGCGCAGCGCGGCCGCCATGCTGGCGACGAGGAAGGTCAATACATCGAAGGGGACTACGGTGCGGCCGGCAACGAAGGCGGACTGCCCGAACCCCTGGGCGGCGAGGCCAAGGAATCAGGACGTTACGTCAAGGCCGACTATGGTGATGCCGGATCAACCCAGGGCCGGACCGCTGAATCCGAAATCGGCCGGTATTCAGAGGGTGACTACGGCGGGAGTGGCACTGTGGGTCCCGTGCGGAAATCCGGCACCGATACCGGCACACATACACAGCACTAGCCACGCGGCCACGCATGACGACTTCCAAAAGGCGGCCCCGGATCTCTTAGGAGGCGAGACCGCCTTTTGTCGGTCGGTTGTGCTCACCGCATGACGAACTTGGTAGAACCGCAGAAGGGTGGGGATCATTCGGCGTCTGCCGCTGCAGCCTTCTTTGCGTTCTTCTCGGCGTCTTTCTCGGCCCGCAGAGCCTCCGTCTCATGCTGTTCTTCGGCTTTTTCCCGGTGGATGACCTCTGCAAAGATCTTCTCCATCTCCTTGGCGACGCCAGCCGCTGAGGCCGGGTTCTGGCCGGTCACCAGCCGGTCGTCAACCACGACCATCTCCTCAAAGACACCAGCGGAGACGTGGGTGGCGCCCTGTTCCTCAAGTCGGTCTGCCAGAAAGAACGGAATGACCTTGTCCTTCCCTGCGGCAACCTCCTCGTCGTTGGTGAAGGCGGCCACCTTCCG
>JBDTQQ010000011.1:0-15439 GCA_039932075.1 Pseudarthrobacter sp.
CCCGCGTCCCTGATCGCCTTTGAGGCCCCCTTCAGATCCAGAGACAACGCGATCAGGGTGCGGTGGGTGGAGGCCGCGGGCGCGTTGGCCAGCATCAGGTCCCGATACTGCCGCACCGCCCACGGCACAGCGTGGTCAGCGCGGTGTTCCCTCCACCAGTCCATGATGCCGCGCCCACTGTCGGGTTGTGCGGACTCCAGGATCTGAATTCGCGCGCAGGTGCCCGAGGCCGCCAGCCCTGCCAGCGTTCGACCCCAGCCCTGGACGCGTCGGGACTGTTCGTCGGGGGAGAGCAGGACGTATGCCGGGTGCCTGACGTGCGCGACCGCGGTCAGGGTCCGATCGAACTCGCAGGGTCGGATGCAGCCCACCTACACGCTGGAGACGGCTCTCGAGCACATCCTCCACATATACCCGCACCATGAGCGACCTCACCTCGTCGGTCACCCGCGAGCCCCGGGTGGCAAAATGACGCGATGCCGGTGTGACGCCCACCCGACCTGCCGAGGGCCTCACCGTTTCGGATGGCAGTCAGCCGGGCTCTTCTGAGCTCCAGATGAGGTCCAGGATCTGTTGCCCCACCTGCTGCAGGTTAGCCCTTGTTGTTCGTAGTGGTATGACTCCCCTAGCCGGGGCTGAGAACTCTGCAACTTTCGAGTCCGCATGGTTCCTGCTGGCCACATCTTCACCCACTCGAACCTGCTCTCCATCATCAGGCACCATCAAGAATCGAAACCTAGCATCTGGCCAGACGACACTCGTTGCGTCGCGGCCATCGACCACTACGCCATCTGCCTCCGCGCAAATCCTCTTCGCAACAGCTCTCTGTATTCGCGTCATCTCTTCCCTAATACGTGAATGCGAGGCAACGGCGGATACGCTTTCCGTCACGATTGCGGACATCAACTCCTCAGTCACGTCCACGCCGCTCAATATAATGCGCGTGCTCAAGTCGTGAATCTCTACTTGTAGATCTGCAGACTCTAATTCGGATGCTACATCGTCTTCATTTTCTACGTTTCGCAGATGCGTAAGACATGATAAAGTCAGTCCGCGAAAGATGAGTCCAGTGTTGAAGTATGGAAAATCCAATCCACGGGCTAGAGCGGTGCAAATGGTAGTCTTCCCGGACGCAGCGCCGCCGTCAACCGCGACTATCAAACAAGACTTTGGCGCAAGAACCGCCGCCATCCCGCTCCTCCTGTCATCTATGTCGCCAGGATTCACCGGGGGTGGCTGATCGCTCCCCGCCGGAAACGACATCCACCCCATCACCGTCTTCCGTGTGACCTATTGGCCACAGAGGCAACCCTTGCGCTGTGCACCTACGCAGCAAACCGCTGAAAGAATCGGGTTCGACCGTTGCCACGAGTTCAAAATCCACCGAGTCCCCAAACACCAATTCCCATGGGTCAATTTCTAGCGCTTCAGCCGCCGCTCTCACATCCTCGGCAAGTGGCACGGACTCCAAGTCAACGACCATGCCCACTTGGCTCTGAACGGCCAATGTCTCCAGGGCGGCCTTGAGCCCATCAGAAGTATCGATGCATGCCGTGGCCCCGCGAGCAGCTGCCAGCAGACGGCCGTGTGCTACGCGCGGGGAGACCCTCCTCCAGCCCGCTAGCAACCGCTCGAAGACCTCGGGAGCAACTCTATCTCGGGCCCCGGCGGCAACCAGTTTCATGGCTGCCCCGGCTCCACCGGTTGCCCCAGTCACGCAGATAACTTGTCCTGCATGCGCACCGCTGCGGAGCAACATGGCCTCTGGCTCAACCATGCCGAAGGCGCTACCTGAGAGGATCAATTCATCGGCAGTGCCGATGTCTCCCCCCACGTTGAGGCAGTCCACAGCCGCACATGAATCACGGATGCCTCTCAGAATCTCCCCGAATTCTTCATCCTCGATGTCCTTAGGATAGCGCACAACCGAAAGCATGCCGATTGGCACGGCGCCCATAGCGGCAATGTCGCTAATGTTGGCGCCAGCGAGGTACCAGCCGATGTCGTAGGCCGTCAACAGGCCAGCTTCATAAAGCCTGAACTTGGCGCCTCTAATGTAATCTGAGCCGGCCACAATCATGGCCCCGCCGCTAACCTCAAAGGCAGCGCAGTCATCTTGTTCGGCCACACCAATCATCACCCTGCCACTCGCCCCGTTGTTGAGCTCGAACCGGAGGACTGACTCGCTGGCGAAAATCGGCATAACTAGTTCTTTGATTTTCGTCGGCTCATCCGTAAAGTGTAAATTCCGGTTCTTCATGATCTCTTCCCCCACGTGTTAAGGGTTTCTAGAAGAAGCGAGCGGCGGATCACAACCGCCCAGTCACACTCCGCCGGGTGTATACCTAAAACTCGGCCTAGAACAATCCTGAAGTACTGTCTGGAGTGGTTGCTATTATCAAGCGCCAGTCGGACATTTTGCTGCCCCCCGCCGACAAGGTAATATGGGAACTCATGGTGTTCATATTGACTTAGTTCAGACAAGTCTCCTATGGGCTCAAACCTGAGACCGTCCTTCGTCATCTCGTTTTCGATGATTTTGGGGTCTATCGGAACCACGTGCAGATGCGCGTGCATGATGCAGGCTGCGGGGTTCATAGCTTGCGTTGAGCCGTGTTCAAACACGCACACCTTATCGTAGTGGGACCGATACTCAGCGAGAAAGCCGTCGAGCAGGACCCTGAAGACCTCCCCGTGCTCTCCAGCGAGTGTCGCCGCGATGCTGAGATCGTGCTTGCGTGGTGCCACCAAACAGTGGCCGGCCAACATGGGAGACATGTCCACGACTGCAACAGCGTCGTCTGCGGTAGCCAAAAACCTGTCGGCCGGCCCGCGTGGGTACGTCCGATGGAACTCAGTGCCTTGACCGCCTGCGAACTCGTGACAAAGATCGGAGCGGTCGCAGTAGGGGGCAGAGTCGGGTTCAGCCACAACAGGACCTTACCGTCGCTCGTGCGCTCCCGCCCGACAGCCGCGGGCTACGATGGCGCCATGGGCCTCAAGGCGGCGACTTGGGTGGACAAGGGCATCGCCCTCAGCGCAATTGTCGCCCTTGGTGCCGAGAAGCAGCAGTTCCCTTCCGCTGCGTTCTGGGCCAAGACGACCCTGCTCGGTGCAGCTTGGATCGTGCCAGCCCTGTTGGTCGTTGCGGCCGTGTTCTCATTAGGCCCCCTCACGAGTCGAGCTGAATCGCACCTCATTTCCTCCAGAACCGGGCTACAACGCCAGATCCTCTCGACGCTGGGCCAGATGCTAACTGGACTGGAGGCTCAACTCGCACGTTTTGATCACAGCGACGTGGGGCTCCACATCTGGAAGCTGCGCAGAAGGGGGCGGGCTGCATTCCGACCTCGGCTTCAGCGAATTGCCACATACCGGCTCGGAGGCAGCGTTAACCTTAGAGATTTTCAACCAAGGAAGGGCGAAGGCGTCGTAGGTTTGTGCTGGGCTAAGAACGAAGAGGTGAAGTTCGACGTTGCTGCCCTGGCGCGGCGACTTACCGACTCTAAAGTATTCCAAAGGGAAGTGACGACCAATGGGCCGCAGTCGGTGATGGGGTTTACTTGGGAAGAATTCGTAACGGTTCGCCACAGAGGGGCCGTATTAGCCTCCCCAATTCGCGACAAGAGGGGTCGCTTCCGTGGGTGTGTCAGCCTGGATCTGTCGGACAACTTCGAGCTACTGATCAAGAGTGGAGCAGATTCACGCCTCAATGAGTTGGCAGAATTATTGAGTGGCCATGGGTTCGAAGAAATGTGATTCACAGGTGCGCCCCAATTGGTACGACGCGAATGCGGAAGGCTACGCCAAACGAACCGCTGATCTGTCCTCCTTCCCTGGTCTCGAGAGAGATTTGGAGCGCTTCCTGGCAGCCGCGCCAAACGGCCGAGTCTTGGACTTGGGGAGCGGGGGCGGACGAGACATCTGCTACATGGCTGGCAAATCGCGATATGTTGTAGGTGTTGATTCATCCAGGGCGCTGCTTAAGCTCTCGGGGGAGAGCAACCACAGCGCGAGCGTCGGTTTCGTTCAAGGGAACGCCCTCGCTCTCCCATTCGCGTCTCGCTGCTTTGCGGCCCTCTGGTGCTCTGGCAGTTTGGTTCATCTGCCTCGACAGCTGTTATCGCCCGCCATGCTTGAAGCCAATCGGGTGCTAGAACACGGGGGCCTCATTGGACTCAGCATGAAGATCGGATCAGGTTCCGAAGTTCGCGAGGACGGGCGCTTCTTTACCTACGTATCGGTGCCTGAGACCGAAACTCTGCTCGGAGCCTCCGGCTTCACCGTGCAAGATATCCGAGGACCCCTCAGACGAGGTTGGCTTATGGCCTTCGCTACTAAGGCGGGTGGTGCAGCGAGCAACTAGCGGGTCCAATCGCTTGGGTCACACTCAGGAAACATCCTACGGATTCCCCCTCGCGGGTCTTCCACATCACCTATCCAGCGAGGAATGATGTGCATATGGAGATGAGGGACGGTCCTGCCAGCAGCGGCCCCGTCGTTAATACCAATGGTGTAAGCGTCGGGGCTGTAATGCTTATCCAGATGCGCTTTGACAATCTTTGCAAGTGCATACAAATCTTTGATCTCTTGGGCATCAAGGTCAAAGAAGGAGAGCACATGCCTAAATGGGACTATCTCAACGTGGCCGCGGCGCGCGGGGAAGTTATCCCATCGAGCGTACATGCGCCCTCTGCGGTGGAGAACCGTGTTTAATTCGAGATCTGCCGGACGACAGAAGATGCAGCGCTCCGGAGGCACCTGCTCAGCTGGTTCCTCCACCCATTGAAGGGGCAGAAGTGGTGAACCTAACGCTACCCCTGGCTCCGCCTCGACTATCACGGGTGGTGCTATCGCAATTAGAGGGGTAGTGCTTGAGCCTTCCGACGCGCTGCTGGCGCTCCCCACTTTCGGCCTGACCGATTGCCGCTCAGGCGCTAGTGTCATTAGCCCCCCTCCCCGGCGCGATGGTCATCATTCGTAGACGATACCTCAACCGCTGCGCGGCGGGGGAGCCAAATGTCAACGGCCAAGCCGGTCTTTCGCCGTGTCCCGGCCGTGTGATCGATGGGTGTAGATCTGCAGAGTTACCGAGGTGTTGGCGTGGCCGAGGCGGTCACTCAGCCTCTTGGGATCGACCCCCTCGTCCATGGCCAAGGTCGCGTAGGTATGTCGGACATCGTGAAGACGGATGTGAGGGACTCCAGCTCGGTCGACGAGGCGATTGAAGCGTGTCGTGATGGTGTCCGGGTGCAATGGGCGTCCCAGCTCGTTGACCATCAACAGGCCATGAGACGGGTAGTCCTTCCCAAGCCTCCTGCGCTCGCTCGACAACAGATCGAGCAGCTCGCGCAGTTTGGCGCAGGTGAATGAGTCAAGGGAGATCCCACGACGACCCGCTGCTGATTTGCCATCGGACTCCTGCGGGCGCCCGGCTACCACGACTCTGGTGCCCTCCACCCGTAGACGTTCACCGTCTAGGTCGAACATCTGCCTGCTCACGCCCGCGAGCTCCGAACGTCGCATTCCCGTGGTCGCAGCGAGGACCCACATCCCGGCGAATCTGTCCTGCAGGGCGACGTCAAGCCAACGCCCGAGTTCCTCGACGGTCCACACTCTTCGGGAGTCGCTGAGCTTGCGGATCTTGGGAACCACGGCGTGCTCAGTCGGGTTGTTGGGCAAGTACCCCAGGTCACTGCGTCGTGAAATGCCCTGCTCATCACCACATGCACAAAGCGGTCACCCCGAGCACCTGTCACTCGGGCTTGGTGTGATCGTCGACGCGGTGAATGACGTCGAGTCGGCGCGTCGTCATTGGATGGAGCTTGCCGCTCGATCTGGACCTTCCACGCCACCCGGGTGCTGGCGTGGTGGGACGCGGCGGGGAACTAGTAGGGGGAGGCGGCTGCCGGCTCACCCCACCGTCAGTTCGAGCACGAACATTACATCCAGCAGTTCCGTCCCATCCAGCGAGGAAAGGTCCCCGGCCACGGGTGCAGCGGGGGCCAAGCCGCCAGCGGTGATCACCCGGACAACGTGCGCATCCGCAAACCCATTCGCAAACGACCCGGTCACGTCCACGGACTGCAGCCCGCCGAGTGTTGGATCCGCAGCAAACGCGCTTGTGGCAGTGCCGTCCACCAAGAATTTCAGCGTCCCCAGCGCCGGGGCGCCCGGCTTGGTCCGCAACGCCAGTTTGGCCGAGCTCACCGTAACGGTCCGGTTGTTGAGGAAGTATGGCAGGTGCGTGCCCAGCAGGATGAAGCCGGTATCCGTGAGGGCGGGCGAGTGCAGCAACGAGTTGAACGTGTTGGAGAACTGGTTCCGCAGCGACACCACATGCTGCAGCGGATTGTTGGCCAGAACGTTCAGGATGGTGCCCTCGGTGGCAACCTGCAGCGCTTCGGTCTTGTCCCGCAGCACGCCGTCGTACTTTGCGGTGTATGCCAGCCGCAGGACCACGTCATTGATGGTGCCGTAATCGAACTGCCGGAAACTCTTAGGCAGGGTCAACCGCCAACTGCTGATGGCACCAGCACCCTCGAACGGCATGTACCGCTCGTCGCGGAAGTTCAGTTCGAACACGCCGGGATCGCTCTGCGCGGTGCTGGTGGCAATCATGGCGGCCCGCGCGTCGGGCATCTGCGCCACGTTCGCCGCCCCCAACTTGGCTTCCTTCCGGATCCAGCTTTCGTTCAGCGCCAGGGTGGCGCTGACGTTGGCGAACGGTCCTGTGACGCACGGAATGGTGACCCGCGCGGACTTGATCCGGCGGAAGTAGTGGCCGGGGTAGACTACGTCGAACATAACCTCGGGAAGATCGAACTCGCACTCGCCGGTGGTCTTGAGCTGAACCAGCGCGGTGGGATCCAGTTGGCTCAGCGAGAAGGACTGATCGATCTCCAGGTCGCGGATGTTGGTCTCCACGTACCGCCGCTCCAGCTGCTGCAGGTCCACCACCAGTTGCGCGCCCGCGGCCAGGCCCACATGCTCGCTGTCCCAGTAGGATCCGCCCAACCGGAACGTATCCTCGCCGCGTTCAAACCGGAACGCCTGCTCCGCCATTCGCGCCATGGACAGCGCCGTATTGAACGCCTCGCGGTGCAGCCGCTGCAGGGTGGTGGCCAGGAACGCGTAGAGGCCGACGCCGGTGAAATGGTTTTCGAACAGATCCAGTACCTCTTCTGCCTGCTCGGCAGCCCTGGTGTGGATGGTGATATTGCGGTCGGCAATGTCACGGCGCAGCCGCATCCCGGCCAGCTGCAGGTCAATCTCGGCCAACTCGTCGGCGGCCGCATCCACCTGCTGCTTCCAGCCCTGTTCCCGCCGGTCGAAGCCAGCCTCGACTGCGGCGCTGGTGGCCAGTGCGTCGGCGAAGTCGCCTGTGGCCCGGGTTCCCACAGCGAAGTTGTGGGCGCTCCAACCCGCCTCCACGCCGCCGTACTTCATGGCGAACGGCGAGCCCAGTTGCGGGATCAGGTGCAGCGCGCCGGACAGGAAGCCCAGGGTGGCCTCGGTCATCCGCGCGCCACTGGCAATGTGCTTGCTGATCCGCTCGGTCCGCTCCGCCGCTGTCAGGCTGCCGTCAACCAACCCGTCGAAGTAGGCCTTCCGGTTGGCCACCGTGGTCCGGTGCCGCTCCAGCGAAGCGACCGCGTTGGCCGCCGCGTCCCGTTCCTGCTCGCGCGTGCGGGTGGTGAGGTCCAGGATCTGCTGCTGATGCTGGGCGCGTAGCAGATTCAGCTGCTCGCCGTCGCGCCGTTCCAACGCCGACTGCAGCGCGTTCCCAAAGCCCTGCACGGCCGTGGCCTGGCTTTTGGCCTTCTCCAACAGGAACGAGAACCGGTACTGCGGAACGTCACCATTAAGGCTGGTCAGCGCGTCCTGCAGGGACATCCCCTCGGCCCGTGCCCGGACCAGGGCCATCGGATCGATCTCCGGGGCGAACAGCGAGAGCTTGCGGACCGCGCCGCTGATGTCGCGGCAGTTGCGCAGCTTCCGCAACCTGTCCTCCAGCCGGTCCCAATACGCCAGCAGGTCCTTGTTCGGCGGGATACAGAACACCGGGTTGATCTGGCGGATGAACGCCACACCAAACCTGCCCGGCCGCCGCTTGTCCGGCTGCACCCGGGTCGGCCTGTCCTTGCCATCCGGTCGCAACCGGTTCTTGCCCTCGTAGGCGCCCAGCCGCTTCCAATCCGGCCCGGCGCTGACGGCGCTGGAGTCCGGTTCGAACTCGCCCAACCCCTTCTTCGGTGGCACCGCAACCACCCGGGTCCCGGCGTCGACCGATCCCACCGCCTTCACAAACACCTTGTCGATGTCCGCCCGCTCGGTCTCCCGCGCCTTGATCGCCTCGGGGTACAGATCGTCGGTGCTGGTGCGGCCCAACCCTGCCAGACCAGCTGGCGAGTCAATATCCGCAGTCTCAAACCGCGCAATCCGGTTGGCCATCAGGTTCGCGCGGATCGCCAGCCCGGCCACCGGCAGTTCCGCCCGCCGCTCAAACAACCGCCGCGGATCCGCCGGTTGCCGGCGCGGTGCCGCAGGAGCGGGAACCACGACGGCGGCAGCATCCTCCACGCGCATGGCCGCGGCATTGCTGGCGGCAAAGACAGCCTTGGTTGAGTCCGGTGCCACCCGGCCGGCGTCCTCGATGCTGAACAGCCCGGCGTCCTTGAGCCGTTCCGAGCCGAGCGCCCGCTTGGTGATCCGTTCGAAGGACACCGAATCCAGCACGTACTTGTGCCGGCGGCCCGGTTCCTTGGTGTGCTGGCCGGCGATGACCAGGTGCTCCGCCTCGATCAGGAACTCCGAGCCCTTGCTGATCAGCGGCGCGATTTTCTCGTACGTCCGCGGGTCCACCGCGTCGGGGCCGCAAGAGCCCAGCTGCGCCGGCCGGTCACCCAGGATGTCAGCCACGGTGGCATAGTGGATCAGCGCTTCGTTGACGGTCTCCATCTGGAACTGCTCGAACAGCGAATCGGCCAGGTCCAGCTTGTTGTCGATGTACCGCATCACGATCGACTTCTGGTACGCGCTGAGCCGCAGCCGGGCAATGGCATGCGGGTTGAACGGGTCCTTGTGGTAGGCAGCGATCGCCGAGGAATCCGTCAGGATGGCCCGCATGGTGGGCAGCGTCAGGCCGCGGAATTCCAGGTAGCGCCAGTTCCGGTCCCGTTGGCGGGCCTCGTTGGCGGATGCGGAGAGCACCGGGTCGGGGGTGACCACCTCAGAGGTGGTGGGGTCGAAGATGTGCTGGTACCAGCGTTCGGCCTCGGCGTACTTGCCTTGGCTGTTGCAATGGTTCCCGATCAGCGACGGAATGTGATGGAAGATCTCCCGGTAGTACGTGCCCATGGGGCCGGTGAAATCCAGCCGCCCTGACACCACCCGGCTGACGATCCGGTTCCCGGAGAGGCCAAACGCCAGTGGCGCCTCGGCCAGTGCGCGCTGGGTGTCCAGGTCCAGCAGGTGTTCCACGCCGCCGGTGAACAGTTCGCGCGCCACCTTCCGGGCCAGCGTGGTGCCCAGCCGGCGCAGCGCCCAGCTGGCAGCGTTCGAGGCCGTGGCCTGCAGCAGGTACAGGTCCCCGCCGACGTCGATGATCCCGTCCGAGAGCGAACCGTTGATGGGCATCAGCCGGCCCGCGCCGATGGTGGCCAACGCACCCACATACAGATTCTTCGTGACCAGGTTCTTCACCGGCCCGGACCAGTCCACCAACACCCGGTCCAACCGGATCTTGTCGGCGGCCAGCCCAGCCAGGGCGTAGTTGTCGAACAGGGAGAACGCCGGCGTCCCGTAGTACAGCGTGCCGTTCGACTTGGTCAGGATGGGCGAATGCGGGTTCAGGTTCCAAGTCACGGCCTGCCTGCTCAGGTGCAGGCTGGAGGCCGAGGAGGTGGACTTGTCGAAGGTGTCCATGTAGGCGCGCATCTGGTAACCGGCACCGGCAACAAACAATGAGTTGCCCTGCACCTCCGGATACAGCTGGGCCCACTCCAGCCCCCGGAGCGTGTACCCGTCGCGGGCCTTGACGTGGACGTCGTCGTCATAGCGCGGCGTGATCAGCCGACGCTGCGCGGCCGTCAGGCTGGCCAGCCCCGAGGATCCACCGAACAGGCCCCATCCGAGCAGTCCGCCAATGGCGTTCAGGAAGTCCTGCCACTCCTCGGGCTCGGCCAACGGGTCCTCCACCACGCCATCGCTCTCGCCAAATGGACTGGTGCCGTAGAGCCGCACCCGCTGCGGCGCCGTCCAGCGGCCGTCGAGGCGGAGGGTGGTGAACTTGATGATCAGTTTGTGGTTGTAACCCGCGAACCGGGAACCGGCGTCGGCCACCTCGTTGACCGGCGAGGTGGTGATCTCCACCCACAGCAGATGCAGCCGGCCGTTGTGCACCACCGGGGACACCTCGCGCACCGGGATGGCCACGTCCACCTTCT
Organism: Pseudarthrobacter sp.; assembly: GCA_039932075.1. Lineage (GTDB taxonomy): Bacteria > Actinomycetota > Actinomycetes > Actinomycetales > Micrococcaceae > Arthrobacter. The sequence goes on from JBDTQQ010000011.1 coordinate 10,449, forward strand.
GCCACGCACCCCACACGGTGCCGCCGGACTTCCGCGCCTGCGGGGACGCGTTCTCCACCCGCCGGTAGTAGAAGGTGGCGGGGTCGCCCGGGGTAACGCCGAAGAGGTGCAGCACATCCGAATCGGCGCGCGGATCCACCTCCTGGTAGGACCCGGCGATGGTCAGGCTGGCCAGCTCCTGGAAGCCTTCCAGGTAGGTGCCGTAGGCGTCCAGCACGGCCTGCTCGTCAATGTCCGTCTGCAGCAATTCCTTCTCGAGGTCCTCAAAGAGGGGTGTCTTGTCATCCCGGAGGTCCGGGAAGAGGTAGTTTTCCGGCCACAGGAACACCTTCCGGTTGGCCTCCCACACCCGGTAATGCATCCGCCATTCCCACTCGTCACGCGGCACAAACGTCGGCTGGACATGAATGTTCCCAGCCCGGTCCTGCTCCAAGTTCATCAGCACCCGGTGCACGTACATCTGCGCGCTGGAAATCGCGGACACCACCCGCGAAGTCAGGAAGCAGCCCTCCACCTCCGGATCGATCAGGAAGTACCGGAACAGGTCCTCCAGCCGCGCAAACTCGGGATGCAGCGCGTGCACCAGGTAGTTCGCCAGGGCGTCCCGGCAGCCTTCCAGCAGCCTCGCCCGGAACGGTACGTACGCCTTTTCCCACGCCCCTTCGTCCGCATACTTGGCCCGGAATACGGCAAAGAGGGCGTCGGCGCCCTGGTTCAGCAGGTCGTAGTCGTCCTCGGCCACCAGTGCAAAGGCCTCGCCACCAATGCCCACAGTGGTGGCAACCGCAGCAGCCTCTGCCAAGAGGTCGACGGCGTCTAACGCGTCGGGCGGCAGCGTCAGGTTCGCCTGCAGCGAGACGGAGACGGCCCGCTCGGCACCGAGAATTGCCGCGAGCGTGTCTTGGTCTGCGGTGCCGAAGTGGGCCGCCACGGTGAACGCGCCCAGCACGCCCGTCAGCGCTGCGGCGGCCGTGGGGTCGGTGCCAAGGTGCCGACGGAACTGGTCCACCTTGCGGGCCGCCTCGATGGTCAGGGCGTTGGGGGCCTGCAGCGCAAACATCGGCGCGTGCGCCGCGGCAAACGTCACCACGTCCGCGCCGAGGTCCTTGGCATTGAACAGCGTCACCAACGGCAGGACGGGCCCGACGGCGGCACTCAGGGCAGCGATCGCGCCGCTGCCCAATGCCTCGGGAACGATGGCGGCGGCGTCGAGGTCCGCACCGGCCAGGGCAGCGATGGCAGCGAACTTGGCCACCGGAACCTTCAGCAGGGTAGCCAGCGCCGGCTCGAGCAGGGTGCCCGCATGGTGGCTGAGCAGGACCGCGCGCAGCTCCGGTTCCGCCACGGTGACGCTGGCGGGCACGGTGAGCACGGTGGCCGGGGTGAAAGTGGCACTGAGTACCAGCTGGCCAGTCGAGGCCCCGAGAGCATCGAAGACCGCTGGGTTGGCCGCCACCAGGGCCCGGGAACCAAGCTCGGAGACGCCGGCCAGGGTGAACACGGTATCAGTGAAGGTGAGGCTGCGATCCGCGGCGAGCCGGGCCAGGGCGGCGGTGGCGAGCGCATCGGCGGTGGGGTAGGCGGCGGCGTTGAGCACCGCCGCGCCGGTGATGCTGGCCAGGTCATCCACCGACCTCTTGGCGTCCTTGACCCAGGCGGCCGCGGCCAGCAGCACGCGCAGGTCGTTCAGGCTGCCCACATGGGTCAGCGCCCCGCCGGGGAGCAGCGCCAGGAGCCGGAACAGGTCCGGCACCTTCATCTTGAGCAGTTTGGCCAGCCGGGCATGGCGGAGGAGCAGGGCCAGGTTAGCGGCCGTCAGCGCAAAGCCCCGGTCAGTTTCCGCCGGCGCGGCAGGGTTGGCGCCCAGCGGCACGGCCAGGGCCGAGATGAGCTCGAAGAGTCCGCCGGCGTCGGTGCGGGTGGCGGCCAGTAACCGGTGCAGCATGTGGTCCGCGGCGGCTACGGTGGGGTCATCCCGCAGTGCGGGGTGCACAAACTTGGTGCCCGGGGTGGGCAGCAGCCCGTCTAAAGCCACCAGATCCGGCAGGTTGAACAACCTGTCGAAGAGGCCGGGCGCGGCGCTGCTGATGGGCCGCGTGGGGACCTCCGTGAACAGCGGAATCAGGTCCTCCACCGAGCCGGCGACGCTCTGCTGCAGCCCACGAAGCTCGGCGATCACCCGCAGGGCGGCATCGTCGATGCCGGCGGCCAGGCCGGCGTCGGTGACCGCCCCCAACACCAGGTCCAGTTCGCGGATGGACCAGCCGGGGCAGGCCCGCCACAGCCGGGTAAACCGGTGCATTCGGTCCAGGGACTCTGGCTTGAGGCCGGTGACCCGCTCAATATCGTTCTGCACACTGGCAGCGCTGAGCTTGCCGCCCACAATGGTGACCGGCTCGGCGCCATTGGCCGAGACGAATCCGGTGGCCACCAGCTGGGCCAGCTCTGTCTGAACGATGGCCATCGGGCGGAGCAGGGTCTGGGCGTCAAAGGGTGTGACCCCTGCGGGCTTATAGTCGAAGGCCTGCCCATACATGGTGTCCAGGAAGGCCTGCGCGGTGTTGGCGGTGGTGATCAACGTGGCCTCGGCCAGGCTCAGGCCCAGTGCAGCCGTGGCCACCTGGTCTGGCGTGCCCCCGCTGAGCCGGACAAACGTGGAGCGGGGCACGCCGAAATGTTCCAGGTAGGTCTGGGTGCGGGAGAGCGGCCGGGAGAAGGGGAGGCCAAAGCAGACCTTGGAAGAGGCCAGCTTGTCCCGGTACACGGCCCGCTCCACGGCCACCCGGTCGCCGAAGTTCCCGGCAAAGCCCGTCCGCTTGGCCAGGTACGTTTCGAGGATCTCGTTGACGATCACCAGCTGCGGAATCTCGGTGGTGGTGTTATCGCAGGTCAGCGGCAGGGTCCAGAGGTCCGGCCGGCGGGTCTTGAGGTTCAGGACGTGATTGGCCAGGGCGCCGGTGTAGACGCGGCTGAGCAGGTGTTCCTCGATGAAGTGCATCAGGTCCACAAAGTAGGCGGCCGGGCCGGTGATCGACTTGCAGTCCTGGCAGGCGCAAAAGGCTTGGCTGCCAAACAGGTCCTCGTAGCCATCGATCTGCTTGAAGTAGTCCTCGATGTCCGGATCCGAGTTGGCCACCGTCAGCATGGCGAAGCCACCGTGCTTCATGTCAATGATGGAACCCACCAGCGCCGACGCCGTGCCCACGGTCATGGTCACGGTGTCGTAGTAGCGCGAGGCCACGGCTTCGCTGAGCCCGGTCCGGGTGATCACGTCTTCCAGCCGAGCCGAGGCCAACGCGGTGGCCGAATCGAAGCCCGCGCTCATCAGCTTGGCCGCATCGGTCGCGTCCCCGGTGATGGCAAAAACGCGCTGCAGCACCTTCGCGTGCTTCAGTATCACCGCCTGCTCTGCCTTGCCCACTCCCCCGAAGTCCAGGGCGGCGATGTCCGCGCTCTCTGGGGTGAGATCCAGGTCAACGAGCTCCACATCGGCGTTCTTAGCCAGGAACGCGTCGAACTGGCTCACCCGTTCGCCCACCTTTTTGGCGCGCTCGCCGGCGGACAGGGTGGCATCCGCCATGATAGTTTCCAGGCCCAGCCCGCGGTGGGCACCGGCGATCCCGGCCAGGTTGCCCAGTGCCGCTTCGACGTTAGGCAGCGACTGTGCCGAGACCCCGGAAAGGTCAGGGCTGCCCAAAACGTCGGCGCCGGCGTCGAGCACTGCCTTGGCGGTGGTGATCGCGGCGGAAACGTCGCTGGCCACGGGGACTGCCAACCGGGCCCGGACCGATCCGGTGGGGTAGGTGGCCTCCACGCGCGCCGCGAGCAGGAGTGAGTACTGGTCGGCGTCCATGCCGCCGGGCGGGGTAATGGCGGCCGCGGTGATCGCCATCTTCCAGCCCGCTGCGTCCAGGCCCACCAGGTCACGGACGGTAGCCACCGCGCCACCGGCAGCACCGGTCTTGAGCACAGTGTCGGTCAACGTGGTGTCCTCATCCACCAACCGGTAAATGCTGGTGGCCAGGCCAACGGACTTGGCCTCGGCCACCGTGAGCTGCCGGGCACCGACCATGTCATCGAGGGCCGTGTCGTCGATTTGGCTGAGCCGCAGCCCGCCGTCCACCAGCTTGGTGGCGCGGTCCGGATCGAATGCTGCGATCTCCGCAACCCGATGCATCCGGGCGGCCGCCACTTCGTCCCGGACGAATGGGCCCGCGCCGACGGGCATGTTCGCCAACGCCAGGCCGGCCGATTCCACCGCATCGATCTGCGCCTTGGCCTGGGCGATCAGCTCCGGCGGCGCCTGCCGCACCAACAGGCCCTGCAGCAGAGCGGCCGCCGGGCCTACGGGGCCGGACAGGTCGATGTCCTTCACCACTTCCCACAGCCGTGGCGGCCCGGAGTTCTGCATCTGGTCCACCAGGGCGGCACCTAGGGCCACCCGCTGGGTGTTCTGGAGAGCCGCCACCACTTCCAGATCCTTGGGGTCCACCACCTCGCCGGGCTCGAGACTCGCGATCCGGTCAAGGCGCAGCAATTCGTCTCGGTTCATGGCTCCTCCTGCGGGTGGAAACACTGGGTCGGGAAACTGAAGATTCTCATCGCGCGGCCGGGGGCACTGGGGCCGGTGCGGTGGCGGGTGGATCTCGCAACGGTTCCAGCGCGTAGTCCCAGAGCTTGTAGAGGCCGTAGCCGCCGCCGGCGTAGACCCCGCCGCTGAGCGCCCACGAGACGCCCGTGTTGTGATAAAGCCAGGTATTGAACCAGCCCTTGACAGGCATCACGTTCCAACCGGCGTCGCCCAAACCCTGCATGATCCGGTTCATCCTGGTGCCGTACGCGAAGAAGGGCGGCTTCTTTCCTACAGTGCGGTACCAGCGCTGCTTGATGATCAAGTGCTCCATGGACCAGCCCGAGCCCTTCGCGATGCCCCAGCGCTTCCGGAAGTCCCTCCACATCCCGAAGCTGCGCCGGTCCTCCCAGAAGAACCG
>JBDTQQ010000012.1:0-15042 GCA_039932075.1 Pseudarthrobacter sp.
ACAGCAGCAAGAACGCGGGCGTGGCCCTGCTGTGTGCCAGCCTGATCAACCGCGGCACCACTGTGCTGCGGCGGCTCGCCCGGATCGAAGAGGTCAATCGGATCGTGGAGGTGCTGACCAGCATCGGCGTGGAATGCACCTGGCTTAACGACACCGATCTCCAGCTCCGCCGCCCGGAAGTGCTGGACCTGGCAGCCATGGACGTGGACGCCGCACGCCGCACCCGCAGCGTCATCATGCTTCTGGGCCCGCTCCTGGACGAGAGCTCCGAGTACCGCCTCCCGTATGCGGGTGGCTGCGACCTGGGCACGCGCACGGTGGAACCGCACATGCAGGCACTGCGCCAGTTCGGCCTCACAGTGGAAGCCACCGCGGGCTTTTATGCGGTGCACGCTCCGCAGCCGGACACCCGGAACCGCTCGTTCGTGCTGAGCGAGCGCGGGGACACCGTGACCGAGAACGCCATCATGGCGGCGGCCCACCGCCGGGGAACCACAGTCATCCGCAACGCCAGCCCCAACTACATGGTCCAGGACCTTTGCTTCTACCTGGAGATGCTCGGCGTGCGGATCGACGGCGTGGGCACCACCACCCTGAAGATCACCGGGCAGCCGCGCGTGGACGTCGATATCGAATATTTCCCGTCCGAGGATCCGATTGAAGCCATGAGCCTGATCACCGCCGGCATCGTGACCAACTCGGAGGTGACTGTCCGGCGGGTACCCATCGAGTTCATGGAAATCGAGCTGGCTACTTTGGAGCAGATGGGCCAGAAGCTGGAGATCTCCGGGGAGTACATGGCGCGCAACGGAAAGACCCGGCTGGTGGATGTAACCACCAAGCCTTCCGAGCTGCGGGCGCCGGAGGACAAGATCCACCCCATGCCGTTTCCCGGGCTGAACATCGACAACCTGCCGTTCTTCGCGGTCATCGCGGCCAATGCACACGGCCAGACCATGATCCACGACTGGGTCTACGAGAACCGGGCCATCTACCTTACGGAACTGAACCGGCTCGGCGCCCAGGTGCAGCTGCTGGACCCGCACCGGATCTACGTCAACGGCCCCACCAAATGGCGCGCCGCCGAGGTGGGCTGCCCGCCGGCACTCCGCCCGGCCGCCTGCCTGCTGCTGGCCATGCTCGCGGCGCGCGGAGTCTCCGAGCTGCGGAACATCTACGTGATCGAGCGCGGTTATGAGGACCTGGCCGAGCGGCTGAACACGATTGGCGCCAAGGTGGAGTACTTCCAGGACTAGGCCGCAGGGTTTGGGCCCCGGGGTCCACAACGGGCTCAGCATCCGCCACCCGGACCGCGCTGCCGCGTCCCCGGCCGGTTGGCGCACAATATAACCATGCGAACTTTCGGCGTCGAGGAAGAGCTCCTGATCGTTGATCCGGACTCCGGGCAGCCGCTTGCGCTGGCGGACGCCCTGCTTTCAGGCCACCGGCTGGCAGCCGACGACGCCCCGCCGGATTCGAGGAGGACCCGGGACAAAACCGCGTACGACGACGAAATGGGCTTGAGTGCCGAGCTGAAGCTTGAGCAGATCGAGACGCAGACGCGTCCATGCTTGGAGTATTCGGAGCTGCTCCCGCAGATCCGGGCCGGCCGCTCGCTTGCGGACCAGGCGGCACGCAAATTCGGTGCGCGGGTGGCTGCGCTGGCCACGTCTCCGTTCGGGTTGGCGAGCCACACCACCCCGGACCCGCGGTATGCGCGGATGCTGGAGCGCTTTGGCCTGACCGCCCAGGAACAGCTGACGTGCGGCTTCCATGTCCATACGTCCGTCGAGTCCGAGGATGAGGGCGTGGCCGTGCTGGACAGGATCAGGGACAAGCTGGCCGTCCTCACCGCACTGAGTTCCAACTCACCATTCTGGATGGGGCTGTCCACGGGATTTGAAAGCTACCGCACGCAGGCCTGGAACCGCTGGCCAACCTCGGGTCCGTCCGCGATCTTTGGCACGTATTCCCAGTACCGGCGCGTGGTGACGCGCCTGCTGGACAGCGGGGTGATGTTGGACGAAGGCATGATCTATTTCGATGCCCGTCTCTCCCGGAACCATCCCACCGTTGAGGTCCGCGTGGCCGATGTCTGCCTCCGTGCAGAGGACGCCGCCCTGATCGCCGTGCTGGTGCGGGCCCTGGTGGAAACGGCCAGCAGGGAGTGGCGGGAGGGCGTGGAGCCGGCGCCCGTGCCCACCGTGCTGCTCCGGATGGCGGCCTGGCAGGCAAGCAGCAGTGGCCTGGGCGGCGAGCTGCTGGACTTCGGCACCTTCCGGCCCGCCCCCGCGGTGGACGTCGTCCGTGCCCTCGTGGATTATCTGGCTCCCGTGCTCGCTGAACAGGGCGAATTGTCCCTTGCCAGGCAAGGCGTGGAGGACATCATTGCTCGTGGCACAGGGTCCGCCGAGCAGCGCCGCGTCCGGGACGCGGCGGCTGAAACATCGCCCGACGACGGCGGGCTGGGCGCCGTTGTTGCGCACGCCGTAGGCGTCACGATGCGCGGTACATCCGGGTTGCCTGAGGTTGATGACGTGCCCGATTTGCTGCGCGTGCGCCAAGTCTGAGCTGCCGTTACCCTCACCCCGTAATAAGGAGACCGGCTGGCGGATCGGCAGCAGTGCCGCCTCAGCTTCCTCCCTCGCGGCGGCTCTGGCTGCCCGCCGGTAGTGCGGTTTCCTGATAACGCATCAGCTGGGCTCCCACCGCCGCTTCCACCAGATAGAAGACAAACGGTGGAATGTCCTTGGTGCCGGCCAGGATGCTTCCGAACAGCGGAACGCTGGCCAGCGCCGTGATACCGGTCCAAGGTTTCAGCGGCAGCAGCAGCAGCCCGAACCCCAGCGCCGCGAGGGAGCCGATGTGCAGCCCTGCGTAAGTCAAGAATGGCCAACTCGGGCCGCGCCGGTAGGCAAAAGCTTCCGGGTCGGCGGCACGCTCCGCCACGGCAACAACGAACAGCGGTGCTCCCGCGAGCAGCGCGGAGGCGGCAGCGGTGGCGAGGTTTTTGGCGGGCCCGGACCTGACGGCCTGGGCAAACCGGAGGAATCCGACGGGCACGGCGGCGGTGCCCGCAGCCGTGAGGAACTGCCCCGCTACCCAGGGCACGCGGCTTCGCTGGAGCATTGCCAGCCTCGCGGCCGGGTCCTTGGTTGCGTGCACCATCCCCACGAAAGAGATCCCCACTCCCCAGCAGCAGCTGGCCGCAACGATGACCGTACCGGCCCGCTTGTAGGGCTTGTGCTCGCGCTGCGTAGCGGTTCCGTGCATGGCTGGCTCCAGGTCAGGCGAATGCGGTGCCCGGCAACACCGCGGAGATGACCAAGAAACTACGCCGCGGCGCCCAGTTGGTCAACGGGATACTGGTCACCGGGCTACTGCTCAGCCGCCGACGGCCAGCCGGATCCCCAACGTCAGCATCACGGCTGCGACGAGGCCGTCAAGGATGCGCCACGAGGAGGGACGCGCAAAGAAAGGCCGCAGGGCCCGGGCCCCGAAACCCAAGGCGCTGAACCAGGCCGCGCTGGCGATGATCGCGCCGGCGCCGAACCACCACCGCAGGTCCTGGGACTGCTGGTTGGCCACGGAACCGAGCAGCAGCACAGTGTCCAGGTAGACGTGCGGGTTGAGCCAGGTCAGCGCCAGTACGGTGCTGAGTGCGGCGCCGAGGCCGACGGCGGGCTGCCGCTCCTGTGTCGTCAGGGACCCGGGATGCACGGCGCGGCGCGCGGCCATCACCCCATAGGCCACCAGGAAGGCGGCGCCGGCGAGCCGGACCACGTCCACGACCACCGGATTCGTCTGCAGCAGGGCTCCTACGCCGGCGATGCCGGCGGCGATGAGGACTGCATCCGAGACGCTGCAAACGATGACGACGGCGGCCACATGCTCGCCACGAATGCCCTGCCGCAGGACAAAGGCATTCTGGCTGCCGATGGCCACGATGAGGGCGAGTCCGGTACCGAAGCCCAGGGCAGCGGGGCTCAGCCATCCTATGAGGTCCATATGTTCAAAGTACGGCTCCGCCTATAATTTACTCCAGCTAAATTTTCTTACTTTCATTAAGGAAATCTAATGAAACCGTTTCAGCTGGAGCAGCTCAGGACCTTTGCCGCAGTAGTGGAGGAGGGCACCCTCGAAGCGGCGGCCCGCAGCCTGTACGTCACGCCGTCGGCCGTTTCCCAGCGGTTGAAGGCCATGGAGGATGCAACCGGCCAGGTCCTGCTCCAGCGCACCAGCCCTGTCCGGCCAACCACCGCCGGCGAGGCAGTCCTGCGGTTAGCCCTGCAGGTCAGGCAGCTGGAGTGGGACGCGCGCCAGGAGCTGGGCGGCGGCCAAAGCGGGCCGAGCGCGGCCATCCCGCTGGTGGTGAACGCCGACTCGCTGTCCACCTGGTTTCTGCCGGCGCTGGCAGGCCTTCCGGCGGACCTGGGCGCCTGCTTTGAACTCCGGAGGGAGGACGAACAGCATTCCACCCGTCAGCTGCGCACCGGCGCGGTGATGGCAGCCGTGACCGCAACGCCGGAGCCGGTCCCAGGGTGCACCGTGGAGCCGCTGGGCTCACTGCGGTACCGCGCAGTGGCAAGCCCGGCGTATGTGCGGCGCTGGTGGCCGGACGGGCAGAGGCTGGTGGCGGGCAGCCAGACGCCGGTGGTGGACTTCGACCGCAAGGATGACTTGCAGGCCGGATTCTTCCGCGCGCTGACCGGCGCGGACCTCGCGGCACCGCGGCACTATGTTGCCGTCGTCGGCCGAATTCGCCCAGGCCATCCGGCAGGGACTGGGCTGGGGGCTGCTGCCTGAGCAGCACTGCCTCGCCGACATCAGCAGCGGGGACCTCGTGGAACTGGCACCGGAAGACCCCGTAGACGTGGCCCTGTACTGGCAGCGGTGGAAGATCGACTCCCCAGTACTCAACCAGCTGACGGCGGCGGTGCGGCGGGCGGCGTCCAGGCAGCTCCGCCCGCCCGGAGCCTGACCGGGCCCGCAGCAGCGCCCAGCCCACGTACATCGGGTTCCGTGAAAGCGCGTAGGGCCCAGTGGTCACCAAAGCATCGGGAGCGGCCAGGTGCGTGCTGCGCGCGGCGAGCCACGCCCAGGTAACCACCGCGCCGCCTGCCGCCAGCGAGACCGAGCCCGCCGCCCGCACCAAAAGCGGCGGAAAGCCGAGCCGGAGGGGAGCAACGCGGTGAAGAACCAGGCCGGCGGCCATACCCGCCAGGTTCTCTTCCGGCAGCGGGATGTTGGACAGCAGACGTCCCCAATCAGGGAATCCGCCCATGCACCGCCCCGCCGTCAGGCCTGCCTGGCGTCAGACCTGCTTGAGCGCCTGTTCGAGGTCGCCGATGAGGTCATCCACGTCCTCGAGGCCAACAGACAGGCGCACCACGCCGTCGCTGAGCCCGATGGCGGCGCGCCCCTCCGGTCCCATGGCCCGGTGGGTGGTGGTGGCCGGATGGGTGATGAGGGACTTCGCATCGCCCAGGTTGTTGGAGATGTCGATGATCCGCAGCGCATCCAGCAGCGCAAAGGCAGCCTCCTTGCCGGACCGGCCACCGCTCGCTGAAAGTTCCAGCGTAAGGACCGTGCCGCCGGCCTTCATCTGCTTGGCAGCGAGCTCATACTGCGGATGCGACGCAAGCAGCGGGTACTTGACCCAGCTGACAGCCGGTTGCTGCTCGAGCCATTCGGCGAGCCGCAGCGCCGAGGCGGACGAGTGGTTTACGCGCAGCGCCATGGTCTCAAGGCCCTTCGTGAGGACCCAGGCGTTGAACGAGGACAATGCCGGTCCGGTGTGGCGCATGAGCTGCTTGACCGGGCCGCCGATGAATTCCTTGGTCCCCAGGATGGCACCGCCCATGACCCTGCCCTGGCCGTCGATGTGCTTGGTGCCCGAGTATACAATGACGTCCGCACCAAACTGCCCGCAGCGTTGGAGCAACGGAGTGGCAAAGACATTGTCCACGACCACCGTGGCACCCGCCGCGTGCGCCAGTTCACTGACCGCGGCGATGTCCACGATTTCCTGCATCGGGTTGGACGGCGACTCGAAAAACACGGCGGTAGTGGGCTCTGACAGGGCTTCGCGCCACTGGTCCAGGTCCGGGCCGTCCACAAATACCGTCTCCACACCCCAGCGGGGAAGGATTTCATTCAGGATCACGAAGCAGGAGCCGAACAGTGAGCGCGCGGCAACCACCCGGTCACCGGCACCCAGCAGGGCACCCAGGGCGGTGAACACCGCTGACATGCCCGACGCCGTCGCGAAGCACGCCTCGGTGCCTTCGAGCAGGCGGAGGCGTTCCTGGAAGGTGGCCACCGTCGGGTTGCCGTAGCGGGAGTAGACAAACCGTTCGTCCTCGCCCGTAAACGCGCGCTCGGCGGCGGCAGCGGACTCGTAAACGAAGCCCGAGTTCAGAAAGATGGGCTCTGTGGTTTCCTGGAACTGGGTGCGGTCGAGCCCGCCGCGGACCGCCTGGGTGTCGGGGCTCCAGCCGGCGGCTTCTTCGTTGAAGGTCACTTACTTGCTTCCCAGGTTGGTGGGCAGGCCGCTGTTCTTCCAGCCGTTGACCGTGCGCTCGCCGTGCCGGTCCGGCTCGCCTTCGAAGCCTTCCAGGACGTTGTAGGAGGTGAACCCGGCCTGTGTCGCTGCTGTGGCGGCGGCGATGGAGCGCTGGCCCGAGCGGCAGAGGAAAACCAGTTCGGTGCCGCTAACCTCCGGCGCCTGCTCCGTGAGGTCGGTGATGAAGTCCGGGTTCGGAATGCCGCCCGGGAACGTCCAGGGAATGAACAGGGGATCGTTGTCCGTCGCTTTAGTGTCCGGGATGCCGATGTGCGCCCATTCGCCTTCGGTGCGGACATCCACCAGGATGGCGCCCTGCTCCAGCTTGGTCCAGGCTTCCTGGGGTGTGAGGTCTCCGGCGTAGCTCATGCGTGGCCCTCGCCGTCGAACTCGAGGTCTTCCACGGCGGTAGCGACGGCGGCATCCGCACTGGCGATGGCTGCCGGAAGAATGAGAGCCTGGGCAACGATCACGGCGGTGCCGTTAAACGTGGCGGCCGGGCTGCCGTGCAGGACATAACCCTCGGCGAGGGCGGCGGAAATCCGCTCACAGAAAGTGCGGTCGTCCGGGCCGGTGATGAGCCGGTATGACAGTTTTTCTTCAGGACCAGGTGCGTCAGACACGACGGATCTCCTTCTTTCACGCTTGCAGCTCGAATGGGTCGATATGCCGAGTATTCACCTGAGGCACCCCGCCGCGATAGGAGGGTTGCCGACCGGCCAGTCAGGGCTTGGCACCGGTTCTCATTACTCCCCAAAAACGTAACACCCTCCCCGCCCGGCCGCACGGCCGCCGTCGTCATGTTCCGTAACCAACACGTGCTTCCCCTGCGCAGTGACGGGGCGCAACAATCGGACCATGAGGCAAGGCAGGGGGATTCTTCTGACCGGGGCGGGGAGACGCCGCATCACGGTGGTGCTGTGTGCCGCGCTCATGATGGTGGCGCTGAGCAGTTGCCGGAACGCCTTAGCGCCGCCGCCGTGCATGCCGCCCGCATTCACGGTGACACCGTCGGAAGCGAAACCCGGCGCCGAGGTCACTGTCAGCGCCCCCGAAACGGTCTGCGGTGCCCGCTACGGTCACGACGCGCAGATCTACGTGGAACTGCTGGATGCGTACGGCACCCCCGTGCTGGAACAGCTCGCCCCCATGACCGACGACGGCGGCTTCACCTTCGTGTTCACCGTCCCGGCGAGCATGTCTCCAGGGAAAGCCGGGGTCACCGCGTACCCGTACAACGTGGACTGGTGCGACGACATCGGAGTCAACAACCGGGCCGATGCGGGACCGCGGACCCTGGTACAGGTCTCCTGCGCCCAGCGCTTGGTGCCGCTGGAAATTCTTGGTGGCTGATCCGTCTCCTCTGGCTGATGGTGAATAAGGGCGTCCTGTTCGGAACCGTCCCCACCTGACCAGACGTCAGGCCTTGAGGATCAGGGCCTCGCCCTGGCCGCCGCCGCCGCACAGGGCCACCACGCCGGTGCCGCCGCCACGGCGTTTCAGCGCCAGCGCCTGGTGCAGCACAAGGCGCGCCCCGGAGGCGCCCACCGGATGCCCCAAGGCGATGGCGCCGCCGTCGGCGTTGATCTGTTCGGCGTCGATTCCCAGGTCCTTGGCGGACTGCAGCACCACGGAGGCGAAGGCTTCGTTGACCTCGATAAGGTCCAACTCCCCAACGGTCAGCCCCTCAAGTTTCAGGGCACGCTCAATGGCGCGCGACGGTTGGGAATGCAGGGAACCGTCCGGTCCGGCCGTCTGGCCGTGGCTGCCGATCTCCGCGATCCAGCCGAGTCCGGCCGCCTCCGCCGCTGCCTTGCTGGCCACCACGACGGCGGCTGCGCCATCGGAGAGCGGCGAGGAGGACCCTGCGGTGATGGTGGCTGAGTCCGCCGTGGAAAAGGCGGGCTTCAGCGCCGCAAGTGCCTCCGGCGTCGTACCTGCCCGGATTCCCTCGTCAGCATCAATCACGACGGCGGGGCCGCGGCGCTGCGGCACTTCCACCGGAGCGATCTCCGCGGCCAGGACGCCGGCCGCCCGGGCGGCTTCCGCCCGCTGGTGGGAACGGGCGGCGACGGCGTCCTGGTCCTGCCGGCTGATGCCAAGGCGGGCGTTCCCGGCGTCGGTGGCGGAACCCATCAGCTCACCGGAGCGGGGATCCTGCAAGCCGTCGAAATTCAACGAATCCAGCAGCGCCGCATCGCCGATTGCAACGCCGCCGCGGAGCCTGGGCAGCAGGTGCGGGGCATTCGTCATCGATTCCTGGCCCGCGGCCACAACGAAGTCGGCCTCACCCGCGCGGATCATCCGGGCGGCGTCGATCACAGCCGTCAGCCCGGACAGGCACAGTTTGTTGATGGTCACGGTGGGCACGTCCCAGCCGATCCCGGCGGCGAGGCTGGCCTGCCGCGCCGGTCCCTGGCCGGCACCGGCCTGGATGACCTGGCCCACGATCACGGCCTGGATTTGTTCCGGGGCCACTCCGGTCCGCACCAGGGCGTTGCGGATGGCGTGGGCGCCAAGTTCGCTTGAGGTCAGGCCCGAAAGGCCGCCGCGGAACCTGCCGAACGGGGTGCGTGCGCCGCCCAGGATGACGGGGATGCGGGCATCGTTGCTCATGGTGTGTGCCTTACGGCTAGTTGAAGGTATTCGAAGGACGCGGCTCGTCCAAAGACTCGCGGCTATTCGAAGGACGCGCGGCGTCGGTCCGAGGACCTGGTGTTCCAGACGTCCGGCTTGTTCACCCGGAACCGGCGCCCGGTGAGCGCCCGCGGGGTCAGCCGGATGTAGAAGTTCTTGTCTCCGGGCTGCCACGGTTCCAAGTGGAGGGCGTCCACGTTGTCCTTGTCAGCCTGGTCTTCGATCAACTCCGTGTCTCCGCGCGCCACAACGCTCCAGGCCTCTTCGGTGCGGGGATCGTACCCATCGATTTCAAGCGCCGCCGGCCGTTCCGACTGCGCGCCCCACAGCTTAGTGCCGCCGGCGGTGCGGAAGACAATGCTCCGGCGCTGCAGGATGTAGTTGAGCGGGAAGATCTCTGGATGGCCGTCCACCACAAGGGCCAGGCGCCCCACGATGTCGGCAGTGAGCAATTCCCAGCATTCGTCAAAGGTCAATTTGATGATCGGATCCGTGTGCGAGTTCATGGACCAAACCTTACGGATGATCCTGGCGTTCCAACAGGTCTAGGACGAGGGCATCAAGGATGGGCAGTTGGCCTTTGACGAGCTTGCTGCGCGCATCGGCCTCGGTGACCCACCGGGCCTCGTCGATCTCAGGGAAGTCCTGGATGGTCCCGGATCCCTTGGGCCATTCCAGGGGAAACGTGTTGCTGACAATCTCCCCCGGCTGGAAGTCAGCCGCCGCGGTAAACACCGTGATGCGTTTCCCGGACGGCTGGCGGAAATCGCCGAGCAGGACGTAATCAGCGGCAGGCGGTGGAGTGCCGATCTCCTCAGTGAACTCGCGCCGGGCTGCCGCCAGGGGGTCCTCGTCAGCCTGGTACTCACCCTTGGGGAGCGACCACGAGTGCGACTTTTTGCCGGCCCAGAACGGTCCGCCCATGTGCCCGATCCAGACTTCCAGGCCTCCTGCCGCGCCGTGCCGGTAAAGCAGGATCCCCGCGCTGCGCACCGTCATTTGGCTTACTGGATTCCTGCGTAGAGTGCGTTGAGTTCGGCCGTCAGCTGCTTCTGCAGGGCCGGAGTGCCGATTTCTTTGCCGTCAATGTGGTTCACGGGCGCCAGCAGCCGGATGCTGGAAATCAGCCACACGGCGTCAGCGTCCAGGAGGTCCTGCGGCTCCAGCGGACCGTAGCCCAGCTCCCAGCCTGCCGCCTTGGCAGCGGAGAACAGCGCGCCCTGGGACGTGCCAGGAAGTATTCCGCTGTCCAACTGCGGCGTGATGAGCCGGCGGACAGTGCGCGTGACGCCTGCGCCGTCGTCGGCTGTTTCCACATGTGCAAGCAGGACTGTGGACGTGGGGCCCTCCAGGACCCTTCCGTCGGCGGAAAGGAAAATGACGTCGTCGGCGCCCTGTTTGTGCGCGTGCCGCAGGGCGGCCATGTTCACCGCATAGGACAGCGTCTTGGCACCAAGCAGCAGCCAGGGCGCGCGGTCGGCAACGTCGCTGTCGTAGCCGCGGTCCAGGAGGATGACGTCGATGCCGGCCTCGCGCTGGCGGCGCCCGAGCGCCCCCACGGGGGATACCTGGACCCAGCAGGTGGGAGAGCCTGCGCCTTCCGGCCCGCGGGTGGCCACCAGTTTCACCACCAACTCGTCCTCGGCCGCCGAATGTGCCGGGTGCTGCGAGCGGTGTATGGCTACGCCGGTGGCGATGGCTGCACGCCAGTGCTCCTGCGCCGGGATAGCCAGGTCGAGGGTTCCGGCTGACCCGCCCAGCCGGTTCAGGTGGGCCTGCAGCTTCCGGACGTTCCCGCCCACGGCGAGCATGGATTCGAACACACCGTCACCGCGCGTGGCACCCTGGTCCGTGGCCATCAGCTGGGGCTGCGAGGCGTCGGCCAGGCGGCCTTCCGGGTAGGCGGGATCAAGGAAAACGAGCACCACGGGCGCAGGAGAGGTCATGGCTCCAGCTTAGTCGGGCCGGGCGCGGCTAAGCTGTGGTCATTGCCCGGCCGGAATCCGTCCGCCGGTGCGCACACCCCGGGGGTACTTCCATTGTTGTGGCCGATTTCGCTTGCCGGTACTGCGCCGACGTGGGTTGTGGTGCTTCTGAGCATTGCCGATCTGGTCATCAGGGTCCTGGCTGTGGGCATCATTCCCGGCAACAGGCGCCCCACCACCGCGATGGCCTGGCTGCTGGGGATCTTCTTTGTCCCGTTCCTGGGCCTGATCCTCTTCCTGCTGTTCGGCAACTTCAAACTCTCCCGCAAGCGCCGGGCCCAGCAGGATGCCGTGAACAAGCGGGTCCGCGCCGGAACGTCCCAGTTGGCCGCCGTCGAAAGCCGTTATGCCGGGCCCGAGTGGGTGGCCTCAGCGGCGGAGCTGAACAAGACCCTCGGTTCGCTGCCCATGGTGGACGGCAACAGCGTGGAGCTGCTCCCCGGGTACCCGGACTCCATCAAGGCCATGGCCGCTGCCGTGCGCGAGGCGAAAGTGTTCGTCAACGCCGAGTTCTACATCATGAGCACCGACCACATCACTGACGACCTGTTCACCGCCTTGGAGGAGGCTGCCGAGCGCGGCGTCGAGGTCCGGGTGCTGTTCGACCATCTGGGCACCCTGCGGATCAAGGGATACCGCAAGCTCATCGCGCGCCTGAAGGCCAGCAAGATCCAGTGGCGCCCCATGCTCCCGCTGAATCCCGTCCACGGCCAGTGGCGCCGTCCGGACCTTCGCAATCACCGCAAGATCATGGTGATCGACGGCGAAGTCGCCTTCACAGGCTCCCAGAACCTGATCGAGCCCTCCTACAACAACCCCAGGCACCGCAAGGTGGGCCGCGAATGGGTGGAGCTGATGGCGTGCCTGCGCGGGCCGATTGTCACCACGCTGAACGTGGTCTTCGCGACCGACTGGCTCAGCGAGACGGACGAATCCCTGGAGCACCAGCTGGCCCATGAGCCCGAGATGGTGTCCGGCGGCGTCACTGCCCAGGTCGTGCCCAGCGGCCCCGGGTTCATCACCGAGAACAACCTGCGCCTCTTCAACACCCTCATCTACTCCGCCCAGCACAAGATCTCCATCTGCAGCCCGTACTTCGTCCCGGATGATTCGCTGCTCTACGCGGTGACGACGGCGGCGCAGCGGGGCGTCGACGTCGAACTTTTCGTCTCGGAGAAGGGGGACCAATTCCTGGTCCACAACGCCCAGCAGTCCTACTACGAAGCGCTGCTGGAAGCGGGCGTGCGGATCTACCTCTACAAGGCGCCCTTCGTGCTGCACGCGAAGCATTTCACCATCGATAACGAAGTGGCTGTCCTGGGCTCCAGCAACATGGACATGCGGTCCTTCTCGTTGAACCTGGAAGTTTCGGTGATGCTGCTCGGGGCGGACATCGTGGAGAGCATGCGCGCGGTGGAAAACACGTACCGGGACATATCGAGCGAGCTCAAGCTCGAGGACTGGCGGCAGCGACCCCTCGCTGCCCGTTACATCGATAATGTGGCGCGGCTGACGGCCACCGTCCAGTAGCACCGGATCTTGTCCAAAAATTGAGCCGGTCTGCTCTGGAGCGGCGCGGGAAGGGCGGCTAACCTAGGAGCATTGGTTCATGCATCCGGACCAATCGGATCCCGGCTGTCCTAGTTGCCGCCCGAGGGAGCTGACAGTTATGCCACAGTCGAAAGCAGCGCGAGCCTGGTTTCGCGTTTCGGCGGCGTCCTTCACTTTGCTGGCCGGCATCACCCTCGTCCAGGTCTCTGCCTTTAACCGCGACCTCGACAGGACTTGTGACGCCGCCGGCCAGCCGCTGGATTTCAACTACCGGCTTCGGCATCAGCACGACGGG
Organism: Pseudarthrobacter sp.; assembly: GCA_039932075.1. Lineage (GTDB taxonomy): Bacteria > Actinomycetota > Actinomycetes > Actinomycetales > Micrococcaceae > Arthrobacter. The sequence goes on from JBDTQQ010000012.1 coordinate 13,034, forward strand.
ACTTTTTACTTCCCGCTGCAAAACAGATGCAACCCCGTGTATGACACGGTTCCCGAGTGGGTCAATCCAGTCCTGGCAATCCTGGCAGCGGTGTTGGCCATCGCACTGACCGGTGCGCTGGTCACCTACGGTGAGAAAAAGCCCCGGCCGGCGCGCATGCCTAGCCGCCGGGGAACTCCGCGCCCAGAGCGGAAAGCACACCGTGCGCCTTCACCCGGATCTCGTCGTACTCCTCGTTCGGTACCGAGTCGGCAGTGATGGCACCGCCGACGCCGAGGGTCAATTCCGCCATGACTGCTGCTTCCCCGCCATCCCTGCCAGCGCGTTCGGCCGAAGCGTCTTCCACGGCCCCTCCGTCTCCGGTATAGGTGACCAGCGTCCGGATTGCCACGGCCAAATCCGTGGCCCCATTCAGCGAAAAGTAGCCGATCGCGCCCGAATACAGGCCGCGCGGGCCGCCCTCCAACCGGTCCAGGATGGCCATGGTGCTGATCTTCGGGGCGCCGGTCATGGATCCGGCCGGGAAGCAGGCAGCTACAGCCTCCGCCCGCGGTGAACCGGGCATCAACTGAGCGTCGATGGTGCTCACCATCTGGTGCACCGTGGCGTAGCTTTCGATCTCGCATAGCCTGCTGACCGTCACGGATCCGGGCTCTGCGAAGTGGCTGAGGTCATTCCGCAGCAGGTCCACGATCATAATGTTCTCCGCGCGGTCTTTGAGCGAGGCTGCGAGGTTGTCCCGCAGTTCCCTGTCCTGCTCCGGATCGGCGCCCCGGCGGCGGGTGCCTTTGATGGGTTCGGCGCGCATGCCGCCGTCGGACGTGATGCGCAGGAAGCGTTCCGGCGAGGTGCTTGCGACGGTCAGCCCGCCAAACCGCAGATAGCTGGCGAAGGGTGCCGGGTTCCTCAGCCGCAGGGCCAGGTAGGTGGGCCAAGGGGACGCGGCGGTGGCCGGCAGCCGGGCGGTGAGCGTGGTGGTGAGGCAGACCTCGTACGAGTTCCCCTCGTGGATTTCGTGCTGGGCGGCCGTGATTTTTTGTTTGTAGGACACCTCGGTGTCGCGGCTGCTGAACGCTAGCGCGCCGGGAGGTACGACGCCGTTGCTGCCGCCGGCCGGGGTGGCTGCGGGTGCGGGTGCGTTGACGGCAGCCGCCTTGACGGTGGTTGCGTTGACGGCGCTCCGAGCGGCGGACAGCCAGCTGTCCGCGTCGGGTGCTTCCAACACCAGCAGCCAGACCGTTCCCTCGACATGGTCCACTACGACGGCCCGGCCCGCGAAAATCAGGGCCGCATCGGGGGTCGGCGACACTACGTCCGAGCCGCCGGTTTCGCGCTTGAGCTCATAGCCCAGGCAGCCGAGCCAGCCGAGGATGAAATCCCCTGGGTAGCCGTCTGGGCTGCGGACGGCCCTGCGTCCCCAGACCGTGTCCAGCCAGCGGAAGAACGGGCCCGGCACGCGTACTGTGGCTGATCCGGAAGTGATCACACTTTCACCGGAGCAGTGCGTGACCGACTGGCCGAACGTTCCGGCGTCGTCAGCGAGGATGCTGAAGCGGCTGCGTTCGGTAGCGGGTGACTGCTCTGACGGGGGAGTGGCGGGCGCGTTGGAGGAGTCCAGCCAGGCGGCGCGCACGGAGCTGCCATACAGGGACGCGAAGAGGGCTGCGGTGTCCGGCCGGCCGGCCAGGCGCTCCGCCCGGAGCCGGAGGCCGCGGCGGGCGGCAAGTTCCGGAACCATGACGGGTCCAAGTGCAGGGAGGTAGGAGAGGGCGTGCAGGGCGTCCGCCGGGGCCGACCCGTCTGCATGGTTGAGCACGCGGATATCGGCGTGCCCGGGCACGTCGTCCCGGGCGAGCCATTCATTTTCCTGCGCCGCCCACAGCTCCCAGAACGGCTCATAGGTGCCGCCATCTCGGTCCAGCGCCCGTTTCCGGCGGACGTCGTCCGGTGAATCGGCCCAGATCACGGCGCTGAGCAGCGGCCGGGCTTCCGCTGCGGCGGCCCCAACA
>JBDTQQ010000013.1:0-14482 GCA_039932075.1 Pseudarthrobacter sp.
CTTCAGGGCTGATTGTCCCGGCCGGTGGCCGCTGTCAACGTCCCTGTACGGTTCCCGCCGCCCGCCGGCGCCGGGCTCCCCACCCGTCCCGCCGCCGTCGTCCACGTCCCGGGGCGCACCCGCATCCCGGTCCGGAGCACCGGGTGCCCGGACACGGCCGGCGTCAAGCCGTTCGTCGCTGGCGTCATGCAGCATTGAACTGCCGGTAGTGGTCAGAACCAGCGTTGGCTGCGGTCCACAGGACCTTGTCCAGCTCGGCCGCGGTGGGCTTGTGGCTGTACAGGAAATCGAAGTACTCCACCACCTTGTTTCGGAGGAGGGACTGCTGCTGGGGGAACGCAATATCGCTCAGCCAGTGCCACATCAGCGGTGATTCCTGACCCGGCGGATCCCAGCGGTACCCACCCAGCGGCACCTTGTAGACGCGCCGGTTCTTGACCGCGGAGACGGTCTGCCAGACGGGGTCTGAGTAGAGATCCTGCGGCATGGCGTTGTCGAAATTCCCCAGCAGGATGATCTCCGGATCCCAGCGCAGCACCTGTTCCACGTCCAGGCCCACCATCCCCGAGCCCTTCAGCGGATCGTTCCCGGTTGCGGGATTGGTGCCACCCACCAGCTTGATGTAGAAATCGTTGTAGCTGTTGGCCGCGGCCACCTTCAGGCCACCGGTGAACCGGTTGAAGTACAGGATGCTGGGCCCGGTTGTGCCCCTGCCTGCTGCCAGATCCTTGACGGCGGCCAGTTCCAGATCGCTCCGGGCCTTGATGTCCACGGCGCGTTCGGGCTTGCCCAGCATCGCGGCGAACATGGCCACCCACGCGTCCACGTCCTCCTGCTTGCCGGTGTTGGTCAGCCCGATGACGTTCAGGCCGGCCTTTTCCAGCGGGTCGATGAGCTGGGCGTCGGACCACTGGATCACCACGTCAGGGTCCAGGGCACGCACGCTCTCCACATTGGCGGTGAAGTCCTGCGTGGCGATCTCGTGCGGCAGCTCCAGGGCCTTGGGAAAGATGGTGCCCATGATGCCGTCCCGCATGGCCACCCAGGATGCGTTGTGCATGGCAGCGAGATGGTCAGCGGTGCGGTCCACCGCCACGAGCAGCGACGCAGCCGGCATGGGGATGGTCACCACGCGGGTCACGGGCCGGGTGAAGGTGATGGTTTTGCCGCGCTGGTCGGTGACGCTGATCCCGCCAGTCCTGGCGGTCCCGCTGTCCGAAGAAAGGCCCGACGACGGCCGGACACCGGGGGTGCCGGCACACCCGGCCAGCAGGCCGGCCGAGCCGCCCGCGGCAATCAGTTGAAGGACGGTGCGGCGGTTCAGATCAGTAGTTGCCATGGTGTGTGACCCCTATGCCTCGGTCTTCACAGCATCCGCTCGCCGGCGGAAGCTGTCAACGGTTCTTCCCATCCCCGGCCGATAGCAGGCGCCTTCTTCGGGACTTTCTCCGCGGCCTTGTCCGGCGCGCGCACCGGTGCTACGTTCAAGAGACCCTTGGAGAAGGTGGCCACGAGATGGTTGTCGATGGTGCCCAGTTGTTTGTCCGCTATGGCTACCCGCCGAATTCGCGGGGCAGCTGCGGCCCTCCGGACAGCGACGCCCTGCTGCACTACGGCCAGTCCGGAGTCACGGACCAGGGTCTCCGGGAACTCGCGAAGGGCTTTGCCGGAGCATGGCCGTACCTGGAACTGATTGCCGGTGCCCACGGCATCGCCGATCCACTCGACGCCCGTGTGGTGGAGGCCTACTGGGTGGGAAACAGCCTGCTGGACACGGTGGGCATCAGCAACATGGGCAACTCGATGGAAGACCGGTTCCGCGCCCGCACCGGTCGGCAGTTTTCACACCTCGTGGAAGGTGTACTGGCCGGCGGCGTTCCGCACCACAGCTTCCACGTCTTCGAAATCTATCCGTGGCTGGGCCTGTTGCGCGATGACCGTCGGTACGCCACCGCTCTAAACGTCCTGGACCGCTGCCGGATCCGGTGGGGCGAGGTCCTGGCCATCACCGGCGATGAAGCCGTGGTGAAGTCGCGTCCCCTGACTTGGGACGGAACGTCCTTGGCCGTGGGGGAACCCGTGGTGGAGTCCGCCAAGTATGCCGTGAACGGTGCCGGTTTCGTCGCCGGGCTCGCGGCGGGCGATGTGGTCTCGCTCCACTGGGACTGGGTCTGTGACCGGCTGAGTTCCCATCAGCTGCAGCAACTGAAGTACTTCACCGGCCGGCACCTTAAAATCGCCAACAGCGGCGTTGAGCATCGCGGCGCAGCCATCGCCCTGGAGCGCTGAGCCCGGAACCTTGGACCCTCCGGCTGGCGACTGCTAGGGCGACTGCGGTGCCGCGGTATCGGAGTCGTCCGGGGGCTGGACAGCAGTCGCGTCGCGGGGTGAGGATTCGCCGGTTGGACGTCCGGTACCGCCTGGCTCAGAGCCGGTTGGTACGGACGGATTCATCGGTGTCATGGCGTTCTCCTTGCTCCGGTAATGCTTGATGGCGCCGGTGGTCAGCCGACATGTCGTCGTCGGATTGCCGTGGCTGGCCCATCAGTTCCAGGCCGCTCATGGCCCGTTCCGCACCCGCTGGATCCACCCGCTCGAGCGCGAAGCCCATATGGATCAGAACCCAGCTGCCCGGCGCCAGCGGGCCGTCGTCCAGGAGGCCGATGTTGATCTTCCGCTGGACGCCGGCCACGTCCACGAGGGCGAGCTGATTGCCGTAGCCATCAATCGGGCCGATGACCCGGCCGGGGATTCCGAGGCACATGATGGTCCGCCTTAGGTCTTGGAGGTGTACTGGCCGAGGAGACCGACGACGGCGGCAACCGCCCCCGGCAGGGCCGCGGCCACCGGTGGCGTCAGGCCCACGCCCTCGGTGACGTCGGCCGGAACGCAGCCCACTACGTAGGTCACGGGAACCTCGCCGCCCAGCGTACGGAGCTTGCCCAGGACGGCGGCAGGGTCCATGCCGTGGGGGTCCAGGGAGGCACCGCCGTCGAGATCCTCGCTGCGGATCCGGAGCACCCGGAGGCTTCCCGGAGATGACGGCCGGGACCCGTCATGCTCTGTCCCGGAGGCTGGCGGCACCGCATCCACCAGTACCAGCACGTCAACGCCGGCCAGGAGGTCGTACGCAAGGTGCATGCCGCGGATGCCGTAGTCCACCACCTCGACGCCGGGCGGAAGGGTTCCGTCCGCGGCCAGGCGGCGGGCAACTTCCGGTCCGAAGCCGTCGTCACGCAGGAACATGTTGCCCACGCCTGCAACCAGCACAGTCATTCCGGGATCACATCCGCCGTACCTTCAAATATCGCTGGATGTCCGGAACCGACCGGATCCCCACATAGATGGCGCCGAGCGCCAACCCTGCCAGCAACGCTACGGTGGCCATTCCTATGATTCTCATGGCGGGCTTTCCTTTCCGTCCGGACCCAGGGGTTCGAGCTCTTCGGGTGAGTAGTAGAAAGACCTGCCGTAGCCCTCGTGAAGGTCAGCGGCGGGGTCCTGGTCGAGGACTAGGCCAACATGGGTGCTGCCGTCAACATCGAAGTGGACATTGGTGACGCGGCCTGTCTGCCCGGCGAAGAACAGGTCCTGGGCGTCTGCGCGCCTGCTCGGGTTCACCCGGACCCTGCTGCCCCGGGCCACCGGAACCCCGTTGATGAGGACGGCGTCGAGGTGCGGCTGGACCAGCGCTTCGGCTTCGGGTGTCCACCACGCAGCTCCTGAGTCCCCGGGTGCTGGCCGGGGTTCCGGAATGTCCATGGCATGGGGACTGCGCAGGATGCCGTGCAGCTGCTGCAGCTCTTCGGGGGACATGGCCTCGCACCGGTCGATGATGGCCGCCGCCCGCGGATCCGTGGCGCGGGCCTCGGCCTTTTCCTCTTCGGTGAGGGTCAGCACACGCAGCGTAAGAATCTCGTCGATTTCGGTGGAGTCATACAGGGCCACCGAGCTTTCGGGGGCCACAGCGGGGTGGTCGTACAGAATGATCGGTGACACCAGCAGCACATCCGACTGCCCTTCCGGACCGGCCAGAACGGGCCAGCACCGGTACTGCTCGCAGGTGGCTGCCGCTGCCGCCGCGTTGGGTGGTGGCTCCAGCAGGGAGACGAAGTCGGCGTCCTGGAGGTCCAGAAGCAGATGCGTGCCGATGCAGGATTCGGCGATGGCATCCTGTCTGGTCCAGCCAGCCGGCCCGCCCGCCGCGACGTTCGCCGCCGCATCAACAACTCCGACATTTTCCACCCTGACGCGCAGCCTGACCAGCCGGCCGCCGACGGGCGCCGCTGCCAGCGTCACCTGAGCATGAAGCGGACGACGACGGCGGACCAGCCTCCCAGCCAGCCGCCCCGAAGCGTCGCGGAGTTCCTCGGTGTCCTCGCCGCCGGGAACCTCCACGGGCAGAACCGTCTCATGCCCGTTGAGCCCGGCCACGGCGAACGGCCCCAGCGTGACTTCCCGCTCCACTGCCTCGTCCCAGCTCAGCCAGCGGGCTGCGCCGACCGTGAGCTCATCCACCGCCGTGAACCCGCCGTCGTCGTCCGCTTCCTCAGCCGACCGGCCCTGCAGCTGCAGGAAACGCACGTGAATCTCGACGGCGGCCTGCGGGCCGGGGGTGAGCAGGCACTCGGCGAACATCTCCGCTTCCTCGCCCGAGCCGGAAGCCGCCGCACCTGGCGGGCCAAGGATGCCGAACTGCCACCGCGCCTGGTTCTTCTGAGAAGAGGCGCGGTACGGGTAGAGCAGGTAGCCCTCGTACAGGACGGCATCTGCCACGGCGCGGGCGAGGCTCAGGCTCATACTCATGGCAGCGGGTCTCCTGACAGCGAGTTTCCTGACAGTGCTGCAGTGGACAGGGCTGCCGTGGACAGGGCTGCCGTGTACGGCGCTGCCGTGGACACCGCCGCGGCGTTCGCCAGCAGGTTCTCCACGGTGGCATCCCACGAGGTCAGGCCCCTGGCCGCCTTGTAATGCAGCAGGGCAGCGAGCACGTCCCGGTCCAGCCGGAGCCAGCCGGTGTTGGGGAAGTACTGGTCCATTAGCCGGCGCCATACATCGACCGGAAGCCGGTAGGAGGCTTCGAGGTCCCAAGGCACCTGCTCCACGCCGAAGCCGGCCGCGCCTTTGGTGAAAACCGTGCCGGAGAACAGCAGTTCCAGCGGAACCAGGCCGCCGTGCAGGGACTGCAGGTACTTAGCGGCGGAAACCTCGAAGTCGAAGGTGCACGGCAGCGGAAGCCGCACCTCGGTTTCCCCGGTAAAGCCCTGGACCATGGTGCTGCACTGCAGCCAAAGGAAGGACTTCAGGGTGGTGGGCCAGCGGCTCCGCTCGCCGAACAGGTCCAGCAGGCCTGCCTCCTCCTCGGGGGTGTAGCCGCGGCGCTGGGGCAGGACCCGGACCTGGCACCGCAGGGCGATGGCGTGTACTGCGGCCCCGGTGGATTCTGTCACCCGCAGCGTCGCGGTGAGCTGGGGAGCTGCCGCGTACGGTTCGGGCTGGATGTCCAGGACGTCGAAGGCCAGCGCGATCATGGAACGCCTCCGGACGTTGATTGATGCTCGGCACTGTGTTCCTGCGCAGCATCATGTTCCCGGTCAGCATCGTGCACGGGCCTGCTGCGGCTGCTGACCTTTTCGAAGAAGACGGTGAGCTGGTCGCGCGCCTCCTGGCCGCCGTCGAACCCCCGCCACAGGCGCCGCAGGTGCCCCACCAGTTCATAGCAGGCGTCCACGGGGACCAGATGGCAGTCGGCCTGGGGACGGTCCTTGCCCGGTCCCCGGATCAGGAGGGCCTCCGTGTCCGGGGCCGCTATCGACAGGGCGGGATTCCGCGCCATCACGGCATCCCAGGCGTCCAGTGGCAGCTCAGATTCGGTGGCACCGGCAGGACCCGGATAGAACGCCACCGTCCGCGCCATCCTGGAACTGCGGAAGAAGAACGCCAGCCCCACGGGAATCTCCAGCTCGTCCCACTGGCCGGGGCCCAGCTCAAAATCGGGGAAGGACAAGTATCGGTCCGGGACTGACCGGTACCTCAGGTGGGCGCTGCTGTCCGTGAAGAGCAGGTAGCACGGCCGGCAGGTGCACATCATGGCGTGGCTCTCCAAGTCCACCACGTGCTGATGTTCGGCGGCGAGTGGCTCCCCGCACATTTCACAGCGCTCGCCGGCGGGAGGGGCCGGCGGAGCGGCGGCAATCCGGCGCAGCAGCGCTACGGGCAGGCCCGGTGACTCCATCTCAGCCGCCTCTCCCCGCGGCAACCGGCACCGCAACGGACATCACGCCGCCCCGAACGAGCAGTGGGAGCGGATCCAGATGCAGGTTTCGGTCCTCCAGGCACGAGCCAGCCTGGCGGACGTCGAAGTGTGCGCGGCAGGTGGGGCAGCGCAGCAGGCCGCCGCCGGCCGGGGCAGCCAGCGCGCGCTGCAGCATGGCGCCCGCCATGGACCCCTCGCAGCGCGGGCAGAAGTCCCGGTACGCGTAGACGTCCTGCCCGGTCCGGCAGGCCAGGAGCGAATAGCCGCCTACCTGGAACCCGGCCACGTTGCCGGGTTCCAGGTCGGCGACGCCCGGGACGGGCTCCCAGGACCCTTCAGGCTGGTCTGCGTGGTTCATCCGGACCAGCAGGGAGTCCACGGGGATGAAGGCAGGAGTAGGGGCATGCTTTTCCGCTTCCACCACTTCAATAGCGGTGACCTCCGGGGCAGCCGTTTCGATCGCCTCTTCGACGGCGAACTTCAACGTCACGGACGACGACGGGCAACCCTGGCAGGTGCCGAGCAGCTTCAGCCGCACCACGCCCTCCGGGCTGATGTCCAGCAGCTCCACGTCGCCCCCATGGGAACCCAGGTACGGCCGGACGCTGTCAAGGGCGCCGGCCACCCTCGTCTCCATCGACTCGGGATGCAGGCCGTGGATGATGAGCAGGCCGGACACCAGCTCGTCGGACGCGAGCGCCGCCAGCGTGCCGTCGTCGAGCTTTCCCTGCTCATCGAGGATTTTCAGCATGCGTTCCAGCCCGGAACCGTACATGTCGGTGACCTGGCGGACCAGGTCTTCGGCACGGCCGCGGGCCACCGCCCCGCCGGCTCCGAGGGCGTCCAGGAGCGTACCTATGCGTTCGCCGGTCCGCAGTTCGCCGGTCTGCAGCGGCCGTTCCCCGCCGGGCATGGCAGGTTACTCTCCCGTGAGGGTCTGGGTGGGTGAGTGCAGCTGCTCCAGTGTCTGGCCGTTGCCCAAGTACATATGGACACCGCACGGCAGGCACGGATCGAAGCTCCGGACCGTGCGCATAATGTCGATCCCTTTGAAGTGCTCGCGGTCGTTCTCCTCGAAGATCGGCTGGCCCTGCACCGCATCCTCATACGGGCCGGGCGTGCCCGAGGAGTCGGTGGGGCTGGCGTTCCAGGGGGTGGGCGGGTAGGGGTGGTAGTTGGCGATCTTGCCGTCCCGGATCACCATGTGGTGGGACAGGACGCCGCGGACCGCTTCGGTGAAGCCGCAGCTGATGGCCTCGTCCGGAACAGTGAACGTCTCCCAGGTCTTGGTACGGCCGGCCCGGATTTCCTCCAGCGCCTTCTCCGCGAAGTGCAGCGCCGCGGCTGCCGCGTAGGCCTGGAAATAGGTGCGGGCCCGGTTGCGTTCCAGGGTGTTGCTCCATTGCGGGATGTTCCATTCAAAGGAGACAGGTGGCTTCAGCGCAGTCTTGGGGAGGTTGATCTGGACGCTCCTGCCGGTTGCCTTGATGTAGCCGATGTCCACCAGGCCGGCCAGGGCGGTGGCCCAGAGCCGCGCCAGCGGGCCGCCGCCGGTGTCCAGGGCCAGGTTGTTCTCGCCGTCGAACCAGCGTGGCGACATCACCCAGCTGTACTTCTCCTTCAGGTCCCTCTTCTGTGGCCGCGGGTTGGTGTGCTGGTTCCAGGGGTGGCGGCGGTCCACCGGGTTGCCCAGCGGATCATGCGTCACGAACATCTCCTGGTCTTCCCAGTCCTCGTAGTAGGAGGACCCCAGCATGATCCGCAGGCCCAGGTTGATCCGGACCAGGTCCGTGGTGACGAGTTTGCCGTCCACCACCACGCCCGGGGTCACAAACATCTTCCGGCCCCACTCGGTCATGTCCTTGTACTCGAAATTGCAGTAATCAGGATCCTGGAGGGAACCCCAGCAACCCAGCAGCGTCCGGCGCAGGCCCACCTGCTCGTAGCCGGGCAGCGCCTCGTAGAAGAAATCAAAAAGATCGTCGTGCATGGGCACGACCTTCTTCATGAATTCCACGTAGCGCATCAGCCGGGTGATGTAGTCAGTCATGAGCTGGATGGTGGCCACGGTCCCTACCCCGCCGGGGTAGAGCGTGGACGGATGCACGTGCCGGCCTTCCATGAGGCAGAACATCTCGCGGGTAGCCCGGCTGACCTGCAGGGCCTCGCGGTAGAACTCTCCGGTGAACGGATTCAGCGAGCGCATGATGTCCGCAATGGTGCGGTAGCCGTGATCGCCCTCGTGCGGGGCCCGGGTGTTCTCAGCCTTGGCCAGGACGCCGGGGTTGGTTTCGGAGACCATCTTTTCGCAGTAGTCCACGCCAACCAGGTTTTCCTGGAAGATGTTGTGGTCGAACATGTACTCGGCGGCCTCGCCCAGGTTGACGATCCATTCGCCCAAGTTCGGCGGCTTCACGCCGTAGGCCATGTTTTGTGCGTAGCAGGAACAGGTGGCGTGGTTGTCGCCGCAGATCCCGCAAATGCGGCTGGTAATGAAGTGGGCGTCCCGCGGGTCTTTGCCCTTCATGAAGATGGAGTAGCCCCGGAAAATCGAGGACGTGCTCTTGCACTCCACCACCTGGTTGTTCGCGAAATCGATCTTGGTGTAGATGCCCAGGCTGCCCACAATCCTGGTGATGGGATCCCAGGCCATCTCCACCAGGTTGTTGTTCTCCGTCCCGCTCCCGGACGGCATTGGAATCGTTGAGGTCATGTTCTTCACCTGTCTGGAATGGGATGCTTACCAGGTGCGCTTTGCGCCGGTCAGGAGTTCGCGCCCGGGCCGGCGCCACTTGGGCTCCTGGTCCAGCGTGTGGGTGGTGATGCCGCGGAGCGCCCTGATGGCCGCGCCGTAGGGACGGATGGTGTTTGTTGAGAGCTTGCCGCCCGGTGGCTCATCCATAAACGGCATGAACTTGTCCGGGAAGCCCGGCATGGTGCAGCCGATGCAGATGCCGCCAACGTTGGGGCAGCCGCCAATCCCGTTCATCCAGCCACGCTTGGGCACGTTGCACTTGACCACCGGGCCCCAGCAGCCAAGCTTGACGATGCACTTGGGGGAGCCGTACTCGGTGGCGAAGTCGCCCTGCTCGTAGTAGCCCGCCCTGTCACAGCCTTCGTGGACGGTCTTCCCGAACAGCCACGTAGGCCGCAGTGCGTCGTCCAACGGGATCATCGGGGCTTGTCCGGTGGCTTGGTACAGCAGGTAGGTCATGGTTTCGGAGAGGTTGTCCGGCTGGATGGGGCACCCTGGCACGCAGACGATGGGGATGCCGGCCTTGGATTTCCAGTCGTAGCCCAAGTAATCGGGAACGCCCATGGCACCGGTGGGGTTTCCCGCCATGGCATGGATGCCGCCATACGTGGCACACGTGCCGGCAGCGATAATGGCCGTGGCTTTGGGTGCCAGACGGTCCAGCCATTCACTGGTGGTGATCGGCTGGCCCGTGGCCAGGTCGTTGCCGAACCCGCACCAGTAGCCACCTTCGTCGTGCAGTTTCTCGTTCGGGATGGACCCCTCAACCACCAGGACGAACGGCTCCAGTTCGCCGCGGTCCGCCTTGCGGAACCATTCCAGGAAATCGTCGGCCCCTTCCTGCGGGCCGCATTCGAAGTCGATCAGCGGCCAGTGCATGGCGATGCGGGGCAGGCCAGGAAGCGCGCCGAGGGCGATCTCCTCCACGCTGGGCTGGGTGGCTGCTGTCAGGGCGACGGAATCGCCGTCGCAGCTCAGCCCCGCGTTGATCCACAGCACGTGGATCAGGGTTTCTTCGGCCTTGAGGGAAGTTTCGGTAGGCATCGGTGCCTCTTTCCGCGGCCCGCGAGGGGCTCAGTGTGCGTCTGTCAGGGTCTCTTCCAGAGGCCCTGTCAAAGACCCGGTGGGGGTCTCTGTTCGGGAGGGACGGCCGTCCAGCCAGTCGTACCAGGCTGAAACGCCGTTGCCGGTGGTGGCTGAGAGGACCAGGAATTGTGCGTGGGCGTTGAGGTGACGGATGCGGCGAACGCATGCGTCGACGTCGAACTCGACGTAGGGGAGCAGGTCCGACTTGTTGATGATCACCAGGTCAGCTGCGATGAACATGTGCGGGTATTTCTGCGGTTTGTCATCACCTTCCGTCACTGAGACGACTACTACTTTGGCTGCTTCGCCCAGATCGAAGAGGGCGGGGCAGACGAGGTTTCCCACATTCTCGATGAACACGGTGGAACCCATCGGGGGATCGAGGGCGTCGAGCCCGCGGCGGAGCATGTCGGCGTCCAGGTGGCAGCCTGCTCCGGTGTTGATCTGCACCACGGGCCGGCTGGCCGCCCGGATACGGTCCGCGTCGAGGGATGTCTCCTGGTCCCCTTCGATGACCCCGGCCTGCAGCCTCTCTCCCAACTCCGTGAGCGTCCGCACCAGGAGCGTGGTCTTGCCGGCGCCGGGCGAGCTCATCATGTTCAGCGCCCGCACTTTCCGTCCCGCGAGCCAGCCGCGGTTCCGTTCCGCGAGGAGGTCGTTCTTGGCCAGCAGATTCTGCTCCAGGGAGATGAGCTCCGGCGCGTGCGTGTGGCCGTCGTCGAGCTCGTGGGGGTGCGGGTGGGTGTGGCCGTCGTCGTGCGGGTGCGTGTGCCCGTGCTCGTGGGGGTGGTCATGCGCCTGGGCGCTGGGGACGTCCAGGGCGTAGACCCGGGGTGTGGCGTCCTCGCCGCAGCCGCATGTTGCGCACATGGACTATGCCACCTCCACCGAAACGAGTTGGAGTTCGCGTCCGGTCACAACGTGGACGTCGGCGCTGCCGCACGGACAGAGGAGGAACATGTCAGTCAGTGCGAAGTCGTTGCCGCACGTGCGGCACAGCCCCCGGCCCTGCGGCTCATCGATCCGCAACTGCGCCCCTGCCAGCGGGGTTCCCGCCGAGGCAACGTCAAAACAGAAACGGAGGGCATCCGGGAGCACACCTGACAACGGCCCGATCCGAAGGCTGACGCCGGTAACCGCCCGGCTGCCAGTCTTGTCCAGAACCGCGTCTATGAGGCTTTGTACGATCGAGAGTTCGTGCATCGGCTGTGCCTCCCTCCTGTCAAGATAGGCTCGTCCCGGCCATAACGCAACCCAATTATTTGACAGCTGCACGTTCATCGAGTAGGGGCGTATAGTCATGTCATTGTTCTGCAATGACGCGGAAGCCGGAGGCTCAAAAAGTGAAGCAACCGGAAGCTGAAAACAGCACGCAGCCCGAGGCCCGGACGGGTCGGTCCGCCATCGCTTTGACCAGGCGGGAGCGGTCCTCGATCGCTGGAATGGCCGCCGTGGTGCTGCTGCTCCATGTAGTGGGCTGGGGTGTGCTGCTGGCAGTGTTTGCACCGGAAAACCTTCCCGCGGGCTCGTCCGGCGTTTTCGGTGTTGGTCTGGGCGTCGCCGCGTATACCTTGGGGCTCCGCCACGCGTTCGACGCCGACCACATCGCCGCCATCGACAACACCACGCGGAAACTTTCGGATGACGGGCCCTCCCGGTTGGGACACCGGCCCCTGACAGTGGGCTTTTGGTTCTCCCTGGGCCACTCGAGCATCGTCTTTGGCCTGTGTGCTTTGCTGGCCGCCGGAATCCGGGGCCTGTCGGACCAGGGCAGAGTGGTTTCCGGCGATACCGCGGCGGCCCTGCATACCCTCGGGACGGCTGTCTCGGGCGTCTTCCTGTACCTCATCGGTGTCCTGAACCTGGTGATCCTCATGGAAGTACTCCGATCGGCGCGGCGGCTGCGGGGCAACCAAAACAAGGACGCCGGCCTGGAGACCCAGCCGCACGCCGGAGGGCTGATGACGCGGCTCTTCGGCCGGTTCACGCGCCTGATCACCAAGCCTTGGGAGATGTATGGCGTGGGACTGCTGTTCGGCCTGGGGTTTGACACCGCCACGGAGGTAAGCCTGCTGGTCCTGGCGGCCGGAGCCGCTGCTTCAGCGCTGCCGTGGTACGCAATCCTCACGCTGCCGGTGCTCTTCGCGGCGGGCATGAGCCTGCTGGACTCGCTCGACGGCTGCTTCATGACCTTCGCCTACCGGTGGGCGCTTTCCAAGCCGGTCCGCAGGATCTATTACAACGTGGTGGTGACCGGTTTGTCGGTGGCAGTGGCGCTGGGCATTGGCTCAGTGCAGCTGATTTCCCTCCTGGTGGACAGCACCGGGATCCGGTCCGGGCCGCTGGCTGTGATCGGCGGACTGGACCTCGCAGCCGTCGGCTACACCACAGTTGCGCTGTTCATCTTCACGTGGCTCCTTGCCCTGGGCGTGTGGCGTTTCGGCCATATCGAGGAGCGCTGGTCACGGCCCATTCCGGAGGATGGCCCCGAACAGCGGGGCTAGTTGAACCAGACGGCGGCCGGGATAAGGTTGAGGACATGCCTTCGTTCCAGACCCGATTGAAGATCACCGGCCTGAAGCCCGGCAACCCGCCTGAGGCCGTGATGGCCGCCGCAGTGGAGGCATTGGAGACCCGGCACCATGTGGAGTCCAACCAGTTGGAGCTCGCCGGCGGGGTCCCGCAGCTGAACCTCCGCTTCCTCGTGGAGGCCACCGAATACAACGGCGAGAACCACCAGGCGCGCGAATCGGCAGCCATGATGCGCGACGCCGTCGAACGCGTTGCGCTGACAGGTCCCCTGACGCTGCTGCGCCGGAACCGCGGCCGCTGGGCCCCTGTGTAGACCGCCGCCTGCGGTCAATCGCCGGAGGCAGGCTCGATTTCTGGCGGCGGTTCGTCCACCGGGGAGCGGGTGCCGCGGCGGCGCGTGACGATGACTCCGACGACGGCGCCGATCACCAGCCCCACGCCAACGCCGATCAGGGAGCTGGCCCAGAACGGCAGCCCGGTTGCCGAGCCTGTGAAGTAGCCCAGGCCCACCAGCCAGCCGGCCCACAGGACCGCGCCGAGCCCGGCGCAGAGGCTGAAACCGCGGACGGAGACGTCGGCAATTCCTGCTGCGGCCGATGTTGCCAGCCGTCCGGCCGGGATGAAACGGGCACCGATAATGGTGCCGTACGTGGATGAGCGGCCCGCTCTGGCGATCGCTTCATGGATGCCGTGGTGGACCTTCCTGCCCCAGCGCCACCGGTCGAGGATATGGCTGAGCCGGCGCTTGAAGAGCTGGAAAACCACCATGTCGCCGAGCCAGGACGCCACGGCTGCCAGGGCCACCACGAGGAAGACGTTGGCCCGTCCGTCGGCCGAGAGGGCTCCGCCGGTGATCACCACCATTTCGGACGGGATGGGCGGGAAGATGGCGTCGCCGAGCACCACGGGGATGATCCAGAAGTAGATCGCCGCCCCCCAGCTGTCGGCGTTGCCAAAGTCCATGGCCACAAAGTACCGCACTTTGGGGCGGCGGAACGGCAGTCAGTGCAAGGCCGGACGGAACGCCGCTACGAGATCGCTCAACTGGCCGGAGGGCGTAACGCCAAGCTCGCTTTCGAGCCGGCTTGCGAACATTGAGTAGGCGCGGACTGCGGCCGCCCTGTTCCCCCCGGCAAGATGGGCCTGGACAAGCAGGAGATGCGCGGATTCCCTGAGGGGTTCGATGCTCACCGCGGAAAGGGCCGCGATCACCGCGCTGCCGGGTTCGTCAGCCGCCAGATGCTGCCGGGCCATGAGCTCCAGCGCGCTGAGGCGCATTTGCCGCAGCCGCTCCTGCTCGAAGATTACCCAGTCGTCGTACCAGCCCGGCAGCAGCTCGGCCCGGCTCAGGTGGGCCAGATAGTCGTCGGGAACCTGGGCTCCGGGCTGGGCCTGCAGCCTGGCTACGTGGCGCTGGAGGGCTGCAACGTCCACGCGGACCGATTCCTCCAACTCCAGCGTGTCTGCCCCGGTATGGAGTAGCTGCGGAAAAGAGTGGGTGATACACCAGACGGTGGTGCGGAGGTTGCCGGCGGCCTGCGTTTCGCTGCTCTTCGGCCAGAGCAGGCCAGCCAGGAAACTGCGGTGGCGGCAACCGAGGAGTCCCACACAGGCGATGAGCCGCTGCTCCCGGGTGGCTACTGCCACTGCATTGCTGCCGCAGCGCAACCGCCAAGCCCCCAGCAGACTCAGGTGCCAATCCTGTGCGAGAGCCACCGTCATGCTTTTCCCTCTCAAGCGGCCGGATTCCACGCGTTCCCCAGCTACCATCGTGGCACTTGGCCCAATCATGTCAAGCGATTTGAGTAACGGGGGTAGGGCGGACGGCTAAGTGGGGTAGAGGTGGGTTCACC
>JBDTQQ010000014.1:0-14404 GCA_039932075.1 Pseudarthrobacter sp.
TGGGCCGGGAGTGACCCCGCGTTGCGGCCGTGCCGTTACATGCGGGCTTCCCAGCGCGCCGGTTGGGCATAGCGGGGCAGGAAGTTGCGCGCAGAGCTGCCGCCAACGTACGGACGCAGCCGGTACTGCATGTGTCCGGCGTAGACCAGCACCTCCCCGATCTGCGGCTGGAGGACCTTGACCTGGATCCGGTGCCGTCCAGTGCCGGCGGCGTCTTCCTCCCACCACTGCTCGGCGTAGGCCTTCGCATCCAACGCTGCCGGCAGCGGCAGGCGCAGATGGCCAAGGAACAGCCGAGAGTCCTCTGATACCCCCCGCAGCCTGCCTTCGTCCGTGACGCTGAGTTTCAGGTCCGTGACCATGCGCCGGAACCTGCCCAGGTAATCCACCAGCCGTGGGCCGCCGTCGGATTCCACCAGGCTGGTGGTGTCCTGGAAAATCCTGCTGCGGCCCGGAAACCGGATCTCGCGCCGCGCGGTAAGGCTGGGGCGCCCGAAAGGATCAAGGTGCGCATGGTTTTCGATCCGGAACGGGACGCTTGCACCAAATTCCGGGAAGAACGCTTCTTCCCCTGACGCCAGCTTCAGCAACGGCCGCAACCACGCCTGCCGGCAGCCGGCGACGTCGAACACGCCTTCGCCAACGCCATAGTGTCCGGAGCCGGGAAGGAGCGAAAAGTACTCCTGCAGCTCCGGTTGCAGCCGGCTGAACTCCTTGCCCAGGGCCTGCTGGTAGATAGGGACGTTCATGAATGACCTCCTGGACGGTGCCGACGGCGGCGCCGCGGTTGCTTCCCAATGTACCGGCCGGGACGCAACCCGCTCCCGCTTGCTGCGCCATGCCGGAAGGGCGTTGAACAGGACAAACCTAGTTCAATAGGGGAATATATAACTATGAAGGCACGCATTCTGGTAGTTGACGATGACGAAGCGCTGGCCGAAATGATTGGAATAGTTCTGCGCAATGACGGTTTTGATCCCGTCTTTTGCGCCGATGGCGGCCAGGCCCTTGACGTTTTCCGTTCATCGAAGCCGGACCTCGTGCTGCTTGACCTTATGCTTCCCGGCGTGGACGGCATCGAGGTCTGCCGGCAGATCCGCTCTGAATCGGACGTGCCCATCGTGATGCTCACCGCCAAATCGGACACCTCCGACGTCGTCCGCGGGCTCGAGTCCGGGGCCGACGACTATGTGCCCAAACCGTTCAAGCCCGCCGAGTTGGTTGCCCGGGTCCGGGCGCGCCTGCGTCCCGGTGACCAGAAGGCGCCCGAAACGTTGCGGATCGCTGACATCACCATCGATGTGGCCGGCCACACGGTGAAGCGCGCCGACGAGCGCATTTCACTGACACCCCTCGAGTTCGACCTGCTGGTGGCTCTGGCGCGGAAGCCGTGGCAGGTATTCACCCGTGAGCTGCTGTTGGAGCAGGTGTGGGGCTACCGCCACGCGGCAGACACCCGGCTGGTCAACGTCCATGTACAGCGGCTCCGGTCCAAGATTGAGCGGGACCCGGAAGCCCCGGAAGTTGTATTGACGGTTCGTGGTGTCGGCTACAAAGCAGGGTCCTGAGTCCTCGGGACCAGAAGACGCCCACGCCCCGGACCCGGTGGGAGCCAAAGGGCCCGAACACACGGACGCGCTGCCCGCGGAGCTGGCGGCGTTGCCTTTCCGTGCGCGGATCTGGCGGCGCCGCGGGATCATCGTTGGAATCCGGGTGGCGCGCCTTGTCCGCGTCGGGCTGAGCCGTTTCTTCCCGGCCATGCGCTTTGTGGGACGTTCCCTGCAACGGCGCTGGCGCCGGTCCCTGCAGTTCCGGACAGTCCTCACCACCCTGATGCTGGCCGTAACGTCCTTCGGCGTCGTGGGTGCGTACCTCTCTAACCAGATCGCCAACAACCTGTTCCAAGAGCGGCTGACGCAGGCTGAATCCGAGACCCGCTACAACGTCAAGCAGGTGCAGGAGACTTTCGACGGCGCCCAGGTCACCGACCAGTCCAGCGTCATCACGCTGGTGTACGACACCCTCAATGCCGTGGAGGGCCGCGGCTCCGTCATCCAGCGCCGCTACGTTTTCGAAGCCAAGCCCGAGCAGACCAAACCCAGGAACCGATGGGTGGAGTCGCGGGCATCGGACCAGCTGACCGTCAGCGTCATCCCGCCCGACCTGCGCAAGGCCGTACAGGATTCCGGCAAGGACCAGTACTGGGCGTCCACCGTGATTCCCGTGGGTACCGAGGACAGGCCGGGCATCGCCGTGGGCAACCTGGTGACCTTCAACGGGACCGTGTACGAGCTGTACTTGATATACGACCTCAACACCGCCCAGCAGACTCTCGATGAAATCCAAGGCGTTCTCCTGGCTGGCGGGGCGGTACTGGTGCTCATGATCGGAGCTATCGCCTGGTACGTCACCCGCAACGTGGTCAGCCCGGTCAGCCACGCGGCCCTGGTGTCCGAGAAGCTCGCGGCCGGTCAGCTGCAGGAGCGCATGGTGGTCAAAGGTGAGGACGAAGTGGCGCGCCTCGGTGCTTCGTTCAACCACATGGCCGCCAGCCTCCAGGAGCAGATCACGCAGCTGGCCACGTTGTCCCAGATGCAGCAGCGGTTTGTCTCCGATGTCTCACACGAACTCCGGACCCCGCTGACTACGGTACGGATGGCGGCAGAGGTGCTTTACGACGCCCGCCACGACTTCGACCCCATCAACAAGCGCTCAGCGGAACTTCTTTACAACCAGGTTGAGCGGTTCCAGTCCCTGCTCGCAGACCTTCTGGAGATTTCCCGTTTCGACGCCGGCGTGGCCATGCTCGACGCCGAGCCGGAGGACATCGTGCAGGTCATCGCCCATGTCATTGAGGGAGCTTCCCCGGTGGCAGCGGAGTATGGTTCGGAGATTATCCTGCGTGCACCTGCCGGCGGCATCGTGGCGGAAATGGACGCCAGGCGGATCGACCGGATCCTGCGGAACCTCATTTTGAACGCGGTGGAGCATGGCGAGGGCAGGACGGTCACCGTTACTGTCGCGGCCAACGAGTCCGCAGTAGGAGTTGCTGTCCGGGACCAGGGAATCGGCATGACCCCAGCCGAAGCTGCCCGGGTGTTTGACCGATTTTGGCGGGCGGATCCTGCCCGCGCCCGGACCACCGGCGGCAGTGGCCTGGGCCTGTCCATCGCCATGGAGGACACCAAACTCCACAACGGCTGGCTGCAGGCGTGGGGCAATAAAGGCAGCGGGTCCAATTTCCGGCTGACCATCCCCTTGCGCCAGGGTGAGGAGATCGACCGCTCGCCGGTCCAGCTTGAGCCGGGGGAGATCGTCCTGCCGCGCGGACAGAACGATAGGGACATCCTGGTGCTCGGACCTGGACCTGAGCCTGTTCCTGGTCCTGCTCCCGGGACGGGCGGCAGTGTCGCGGGAGCCGGCAGCACGGTCGGCAGGACGGCGACTAGCGCCGCAGGTGCCGGTACCGCGGCCGAGGCCACCTCAACGAAGGACCAATCATGAAACGAACAGACATGACCGGTCCGGCGACACGTGGGCTGCTCAAAGCCTTCATTCTCCTGGTGGTTCTGTTCCTGCTTGCATCGTGTGCCCGTATCCCCACCTCCGGACCCGTGGGGAAGAGCGAGGAAGGCAGTGCAGGCAATCTGAATGCCCCGGTGTTCCTGCCAGCCGCACCCCAGGCCGGGGCAACTCCGGAGAACATCATCGATTATTTCTACCGTGCGGGGACCGGTTACGAGGGCGACTACGCCGTGGCCCGTGAGTACCTCACCCAGGCCGCGTCGGTATCGTGGAAACCAGACCAGCGGGCCCTGGTGTACCGCACGGCGACCGTGGTGGAGACCGGCGTGGAAAACGTCTACAACTACCAGCTGGACGTGGCATACACGGTAGACGTTGACGGCATTGCCACGCAGTCTCCGGAAGGAACCATCGAGAACATCCCGGTCACGCTCACCCAAGTGGATGGTGAATGGCGCATTTCAGCCATCCCCAACGGGACTGCGATCCCGGAGGAGACGTTCAAGGTCATTTACGGCGCGTACCCCATCTATTTCTACGACCCCAGCTTTACTTACGCCGTTCCGGACGTCCGCTGGTTTATCAAGAACAAGACAGTCAAGGCCATGACCAGTGCCCTGATTGCCGGCCCCGCGCCGTATCTGCGCGGAGCCGTGGTGAGCGCCTTCCCCTCCGGCATCAAGCTGGCCCGCGAGTCCGTCCCGGTGGTATCCGGAGCAGCCCAGGTGGACCTCTCCCCGAAGGAGCTTACCGAGGCGTCCACGGAGGATCGGCTCCGGATGCAGACTCAGCTGGCGCTCACGTTCCGCAGCCAGCCCGACGTCGTCAATGTTGAGCTGCGTGCCAACCAGGACCTGGTGCGGGTGGAGGACAACGGCTCCGTGCTGCCCCCTGTGCGGGACAAGAACGTGCCGGCACGGGAAATTGCCATCAGCGGCAACGAACTGGTGCGTTACGAGAACAACAGAGTGTCCCCGCTCCCGGACATGCAGCCGGTCTCCTCGCTCGGCCCCCGCTACCCTGCGGAGTCACCCGTGTCCCAGACGGTCGCCTTCCTCAACGAAAGCCGGACGACGCTTTACAGCATGGTGCCGGGCCAGCCGGCACGCGCCCTGACCACCCGAAGCACCATCACGCATCCCTCATTCAGCCTTCACGACTGGGTCTGGGCGGCCGGCCCCGGCGCGACCGGCGGTACGGAGGTGGCGGCTTACCGGCCGGCGGGGGTGGCCGAGGGTGCGCCCGTTCCCACTGTGACGATGACCCCGGCCTGGCTGGCCGGGCGAACCGTCAAGGACTTCAGGATCTCGCGGGAGGGCGTCCGTGCGCTGGTGATTTCGGAACAGAACGGCCAGATCAAGGTCCAGGTAACGGGAATCATCCGCAATGCAGACGGGACGCCCAAGGAACTAACCACCCCCATCACCGTCGTGACGGAAAGCAACCCGGAGCAGGGGGTCTGGGTAAGCGCCACAACCGTTGCTGTGATGAAGGGGTCCGCCAGCGCAAACGTCACCCCGGAACTGCTGTCACTCACCTCCGGGCAACCCCAGCCGTTGGCTCCATGGCCCGGCCTGGTGTGGCTCAGCGCAGGGAACGGTCCCGAAGAAATCTACGGCCAGTCTGCCGAGGGAATCTTCCAACGGCTGGGGAACGGCTGGTCGCCCCAGCTCAAAGGTCCTATCGACCAGTCCTTCCCGGGGTAGCAGTTGTCCACATAAGGCGCTTGTCAGATACCTTTGCCGCCGCCATCGGGTGAGCATGGTGGTGTGCGAAATGAACACTCGGCCCGGCATCCCGAGGGCAGCCCAGCCAGGGTCATGGCTGCCGCTGATCCGGACCTTCTGCCGCCCCTGCTGTCCGCCAAGCACCGCGGCGGGCAGCCGCGTGCCTGGTTGCGGGCCGCGGATCACGTCGCCGTCGCCGCAGCCGAGCTCCTGGCGCTTGCGGTTCCGGTGGACTGTGTCTGCTGCGGTGCAGAGGACCTGGCACTGTGCGTGGCCTGTGAACGGCAGGTGCGGCTCCTGACCAGGCGCCCGTTCAGGGCCGAGGATCAGGCGCCGGCCCTGATGAACGTCGACGGCGGCATTATTCTCCCCGTAGTGGCCGCCGGCGTGTATCGCGAGGAGTTGGCCCAGGCCCTGCTGTCGTTCAAGCGTCACGGCCAGCACCAGCTCAAGGCAGTCCTCGCCCGGGGCCTGGGCAACGGCATTGCCGCAGCCGCGGCCGGGTTCGATGACGTCTGCCTGGTTCCGGTGCCCAGCAGTACCGGCGCGTTCATCAAGCGGGGCTTCAGTCCTATCCATCTGCTGCTGTCCGCACGGCCGCAACTCCAGCAGCAGGGCCGTGCCCGCGCCGGACCGCTGGTAGTGGACGTACTCAGGAAATCCCGGCGCCGAGCGGCGGTGCAGCAGCTTTCCGGAGGCCAGAAGGGCCTTGGCCGGGGAGCCAGGGCCGCCAGGGTCAGGGGGTCCATGAAGGTCCCGGGACACAAGTGCACGCGGGTCTCAGGCCGCCGTTGCATCATCGTGGACGACGTCCTCACCACCGGTGCCACCCTCGCCGAAGCGGCCCGCGCTCTGCACCTCAGCGGAGCCATTGTTGCCGGTGCCGTGGTACTCGCGGCGACACGCCCGCCCGATTCAGCTGGGAGCGGAGCAGCGGCCCCTGCAGACGGCGGAAAGCCGCCCGTCTTAGAAAAAAATAAACGAATAAAGGATGAATAAGCGGTGGCTATGAACTAACGTCGTTGGTGGGTACCAAGAACAAGTTGTACCTTTCGATGGCGGCTCGGAAAGGGGCTCGACTGTCAAACAGATCGGCCTCTGGGAAGTGCCGTCGTCGTGTCACCGAAGTCATTTGGAGGGCACCATGGAGTTTATGATCAGCGGACGAAATCTGACGGTCTCAGACCGATTCCGCGAATACGCCGGTGAGAAGATCTCGAAGATCGAGTCACTGGGCGACAAGGTCCAGCGGGTGGATGCGAAGGTGTCCAAAGAGACGAACGCACGCCAGACCGGCGACCAACTCACCGTTGAGGTAACCGTTCTGGGCCGCGGACCTGTGATCCGCGCGGAAGCCAGCGCCGCCGATAAGTTCGCGGCATTTGATCTCGCCTACACCAAGCTGCTCGAGCGCCTTCGCCGGGCCAAGGACCGCAAGAAGGTCCACCACGGCCGCCACACCCCCAAGGCGGTACGTGAAGCAACTGCTTCGTTGGAGCCCGCCAGTACCAGTGAGCCGCTTTATGTCGAGGCAAGCCATCGAAGTGAAGCGCAGGCAGCGCCTGCCGAAGCATCGCCTTATGACCTCGACAACGATATTCCTGCAGGGGACTCCCCGGTGCTGATCCGGCGCAAGGTTTTCCCCGCTGCCTCCCTTAGCCTCGACGACGCCGTGGACAACATGGAACTCGTGGGCCATGATTTCTACCTGTTTGTCGACAAGGCCACCAACACGCCCTCCGTCGTTTACCGCCGGCGCGGCTGGACGTACGGGGTCATTACCCTTGACCACGAATGCGAACCTGGGGACACCGTGGTCGAAGAGAAGATCATTGCTTACCGTTCCGACGATCAGGCTGCGAATGTCTAGGGTGGTTCCCACCCGTCAATGAAGGGACTGTTGTGCCAGCATCGCTGAGCCTTGACCAGGCCCGGCGGATCGCACTGGCAGCACAGGGACTCGACAAAGGACGGCCCGCCGGCCCCGTGACCTCACGGGCGGTGGGCCGGACCTTTGCCCGGCTCCAGCTGGTCCAGATCGATTCCGTCAATGTTCTGGCGCGGAGCCACTATCTGCCGTTCTTTTCCCGGTTGGGCAACTATGACCGCGCCATCCTTCGCCGGATGGCCGGCACCCACCCGCGCCGCATGATGGAGTACTGGGCGCACGAGGCCAGTTTTATCCGCCCTGAGCATTTCCAGGACCTGACCCTGTGGCAAAACCGCTCCTGGGTGGGGGCGCACAACATGGACGCGGACCTGCGGAAAAGTGTCGCGTCCCGCGTCCTTGAGGCGCTGGCCGACGGACCGCCCCTGACGGCAGCGGAACTGACGGCGAAAATCGGCCATGTCGAAGGCCGCCGGACCGAGAACTGGGGATGGAACTGGAACGCCGTCAAAAGGGTTCTTGAGCACCTCTTTGAGGACGGCCAGATCTCGGCGGCGTCCAGAAGCGAGCAGTTCGAGCGCAGGTATGTCCTCACCGAACGCGTACTGCCGGACCGGCTGGCCTTCACGGATGACCAGCGTGACCCCCAAGACGCCATGCGCAGGCTCATCGACGCCGCCGCCCAGGCCCACGGCATCGGCACCGTGCGCTGCTTCGCGGACTACTTCCGCACGCCGGCCAAGGCCGCGGCCGCCGCCGTGGATCATCTCGTCGCTGCCGGGAGGCTGGAGCCGGTCACCGTTGCGGGATGGGACCGGAAGGTCTTCCTGCACACCGATGCCAGACTGCCACGGCGGGCAGCAGGACGGGCGCTGTTGAGCCCTTTCGATTCCCTCGTGTTCGAGCGGCGCAGGCTTGAGGAACTGTTTGGCTTTCACTACCGGATCGAGATTTACACACCCGAGCACCGGCGGCGCTACGGGTACTACGTCCTGCCGTTCCTCCTTGGGAACAGGATCGTGGCGCGCGTGGACCTGAAGGCAGACCGTGCGGCAGGGAAACTCCTGGTCAGATCCGCATACGGGGAGCAGGACGCGCCGCCGGGGACCGCCGTCGAACTTTCCGAAGAGCTGGAACTCATGGCCGAATGGCTCGGGTTAGGGGATGTTGTAGTCAGCCCGGTGGGGGACCTGGCCGAACCGCTCGCGGCAGCCCTCGGCGACGGAGCCGGGCCGATCCGCTCTCAGGGAACAGCGGCCACGTGGCCTGTGTCTCTCCCGTAGACTAAAAACGCCAGAATTCGGCAGCATCAGACTGGGAGTATCTTCACGTGGCATCACTTATCGAAAAACTTCTCCGTACGGGTGACAAAAAAACCCTGCGGCAACTTCGGAACTATGCCGACTCCATCAATGCTCTCGAAGAATCGTTCCAAACCTTCACGGACGCGGAACTCCGCGAGGAGACCGACCGTCTCCGTGCCCGCCACCAGGACGGCGAGCGTTTGGACGATCTGTTGCCGGAGGCCTTCGCTGCCGTGCGTGAGGCGTCATCGCGCACTTTGGGCATGCGCCACTTCGACGTCCAGATGATGGGTGGCGCTGCCCTCCACCTGGGCAACATCGCCGAAATGAAGACCGGTGAAGGCAAAACCCTCGTGGCCACCGCTCCGGCCTACCTCAATGCCCTCACCGGCAACGGCGTCCACGTGATTACCGTGAACGACTACCTCGCCGAATACCAGTCAGACCTCATGGGCAGGGTCTACCGTTTCCTTGGCCTGACCAGCGGCTGCATTCTGTCCAACCAGGATCCCGCGGTGCGCCGGCAGATGTACGCTGCAGACATCACGTATGGCACCAACAACGAATTCGGCTTCGACTACCTGCGCGACAACATGGCGTGGGACAAGTCAGAACTGGTCCAGCGCGGCCACAACTTCGCCATCGTGGATGAGGTTGACTCCATCCTGATCGATGAAGCCCGTACTCCGCTGATCATTTCCGGCCCCGCCCAGGGCGACACCAACCGCTGGTACAGCGAATTCGCGAAGGTGGTGCAGCGCCTGAAGCTGGGCGAAGACTACGAGACTGACGAGAAGAAGCGCACGGTCGGTGTCCTGGAGAGCGGCATCGAAAAGGTGGAGGACTATCTGGGCATCCAGAATCTCTACGAATCCGCGAACACGCCGCTGATTGGCTTCCTCAACAACGCCATCAAGGCCAAGGAGCTTTTCAAGCGCGACAAGGATTACGTCATCCTCGACGGCGAAGTCCTCATCGTTGACGAGCACACCGGCCGTATTCTCGCCGGTCGCCGTTACAACGAGGGCATGCACCAGGCCATTGAGGCCAAGGAAGCCGTGGAGATCAAGGCCGAAAACCAGACATTGGCCACGGTGACCCTGCAGAACTACTTCCGCATGTATGCCAAACTTTCCGGCATGACCGGCACGGCCGAGACCGAGGCCGCCGAGTTCATGAGCACCTACAAGCTGGGTGTTGTGGCCATCCCCACCAACCGGGACATGCAGCGCATCGACCAGTCGGACCTCGTCTACAAGAACGAGACCGTCAAGTTCGACGCCGTGGTGCAGGACATCGCGGAGCGTCACGAAGAGGGCCAGCCGGTCCTCGTGGGCACCACTAGCGTCGAAAAGAGCGAGTACCTCTCCCGGCTGCTGGCCCAGGAAGGCATCCGGCACGAGGTCCTGAACGCCAAGAATCACGCGCGTGAAGCAGCCATCGTGGCGCAGGCCGGGCGCAAGGGTGCTGTCACGGTGGCCACCAACATGGCGGGCCGCGGCACTGACATCATGCTGGGCGGCAACGCCGAGTTCACGGCCGTGGCCGAACTGGCTAAGCGCGGGCTGGATCCGGAAGAGAATTCCGAAGAGTACGAGGCCGCATGGCCTGCCGCACTGGAAGCGGCCAAGCAGTCCGTCAAGGACGAGCACGAGGAAGTACTGAGCACCGGCGGCCTCTACGTGCTCGGAACCGAACGGCACGAATCCCGGCGCATCGACAATCAGCTCCGCGGCCGCTCGGGCCGCCAGGGCGACCCCGGCGAGTCACGCTTCTACCTCTCGCTGACCGATGACCTGATGCGGCTCTTTAACTCCGGTGCTGCGGAGCGGCTGATGAACAGTTCCGTCCCGGATGATGTGGCATTGGAGTCAAAGCTCGTTTCGCGGGCCATCGCGTCCGCGCAGGGTCAGGTGGAAGGCCGTAACGCTGAGCAGCGCAAGAACGTGCTGAAATACGATGACGTGCTGAATCGCCAGCGCGAAGCGATCTACGGTGACCGGCGCCGGATCCTGGAAGGCGACGACCTGCACGAGAAGGTGCAGTTCTTCATTGAGGACACCATCACCGCACTGATTGACTCGGCAACCGCTGAGGGCAACGGTGACGACTGGGACTTCACGCAGCTGTGGACCAACTTGAAGACGCTCTATCCCGTGAGCGTCACCGCGGAGGAGATCATCGAGGAAGCCGGTGGCAAATCCCGGCTCACCGATGAGATGCTCAAGGAGGAACTGCTCTCTGATGCGCGCCTGGTCTACCAGGCCCGGGAAGAGGCTATCGGTTCGGAGAGCATGCGTGAGCTCGAACGCCGCGTGGTCCTTTCAGTCATCGGGCGCAAGTGGCAGGAACACCTCTACGAGATGGACTATCTCAAGGAAGGCATCGGCCTGCGTGCCATGGCCCAGCGCGATCCGCTGGTGGAATACCAGCGCGAGGGCTTCACCATGTTCCAGGCAATGATGGAGGCCATCCGCGAAGAGAGCGTCGGCTTCCTGTACAACCTGGAAGTTGAAGTGACCCCGGCGCAGGACGTTGTTGTGGCCGACGCCGCCGGCGGCCACACCGAGCACGTTGAACCGCAGATCCACGCCGCGGGCCTGGAGGCGCCAGAGAAGCCGGCGCAGCTGCAGTACACGGCGCCCGGCGAGGACGGCGCCTCCCAGACCCGGGTTGAAGGGCGTGCATCGTCCCGGTCCGGCAACCCCGCCAAGGCGGCGTCGCAGGATACCGCCAAGCGCCAGACAAAGAAGAAGCGCCGCTAACCGCGGTGTGATGAAGAACAGGGAATGCCCGGAGCACCAGCTCCGGGCATTCCCTGTTGTACGCCCAGCGTGGGCCTCAGCCGACCACGAGTTCAGTCACACGCCAGACCTGCTTGCCCCGTTCCAGCCGGACCGCCACAGCGCGGGCACGGACGTCATCGACCACCACCGCACTTGCCTCGTAGATGCCAGGCGCGACCTCACACGCGCGGACTGAACGGACCACGGAATTCTTGTGCAGCCGGGCCAGGGTAGGGGACGTCGAGCGGGCCAGTTCCCGCCGGATCAGGGTGGCGCGGTGCTGGAGCACGGCGAGGCAGCGCGGATCCAGGCGCCGGGCCAGCTGGTGGATTGGCCTGATTCCCGCCAGAACCTCCATGGCCGCCTGCACCGTAGTCCGTGCAATGGCGAGGACTTCGGCATCGTTGTCCGCTGCCCGCAATGCCTGGCCCGGTGCGTTGGCGGGCCGAAGGGGAACTTGTCGGACTGCTGCCGCCGGCGCCCCATTGGCCCGGGCGGATCGTATTGGCGTAACTGCGTTCATGTGATTCCCCTTGGTTTGTGTGCTGGTGGATGTCGGAACGGGTGTTATGCCGTGGAAGGTGCTTTTAGGATCTGCCCGGGCAGCAGGACATGCGGGTTTTCGCCGATCTGGGCCTTGTTGGCCTCGTACCAGCGGGGCCAATGCAAGGCGACCTCAACATCCGAGGCAGTTGGTCCCAACTGATGCGAAGCAATGTCCCACAACGTGTCCCCGGCCAGCACCGTGACCTCATGCCCGGCCGGCGGTGTGCCCTGCGTGGCGCGGACGGGCTGGGCCGCCAGCAGGCCGGGGTCGGTGACCGGTGGGCTGGGGCGCCAATCGGGCCGGACTTCCGGCAACGGAGAGGGGGGTTCCGGGGTCAATGGCGTGGCCAGCAGCTCCGATGGCGCCTTTTGCGTCTCCGGGGCCGGCTGTGCCTTTGCAGTAGGGACCCATTGCGCTTGGACCGCCGTTTCCTGTGTGGGCGCCCACGCAGGTCCGGCAGGCGGTTCAGCCGCCTGGGCAAGGGGAACGGCGAGCAGCTGGGCGGACAAGGCTGCCACGGCGAGCCTTCGCATAAAAGCCGGGCTAAACCGGCCTGCGCGGTCTGCGGCACGCCGCTTGCCGGTGCGGGCAAGTACTGCAACTGCCAAAGCCATCACGACGGCGAAAATCCACCAAGCGACGATGGCCAGCCCTGCGGCCACCGCGACTGCCCCCAGCAGGTCATCGACGTCGGGTGCTTGCCGCCGGGCGGCGGACACATGCCACCGGTCCAACAGCCCCAGGCCGGTGAAGCATAAAAAGGACCCCAGCAGAAGGATGGAAACAGCCATCACGGCGTCTGCGCGAAGGATTCGTGCTGTGTGAACCGACATGAGGATCCTCCCTGTTTGATGTAGTTTGATGTTGTTTGATGTATCTGAAATCAGTTTGACCCCTTTACGTCAGGTTTGTCTAGGGAATGGAATGAATTGACCGCCGATAAAGCCGCCCCTACGCTTGGGCGCATGCGATGGGATGCACTGTTCGGTGACATGGAGGCACAGTTTGCCGAGGGCGCGACGCTGGCGGTCGAAGCCGAGATCTCCGAACGGGCCAGAGTGGAGGCGGCTTCGGTTGTCCTTGCGGATAGGCTGCGAGGTGGCATAGGCCACCAGTTGGCCGTTCATCTTCTTGGCGGGCGGACGTTCGAGGGTGTCCTTAGCCATGCAGGGGCAGAAGCCCTGGTCCTGGACGAGGTGCGCCATCAGGTCCTGATTCCCTATGGTGCAGTGGCGCACTATGCCGGCCTGGGGCGCATTTCCTTGGCGGAGCCTTCAGAGGTACGACGGCGGATCGGGCTGGCGCACTCCTTGCGGAGCCTGGCGCGGGACCGGGCCGGGCTTGCGCTAATCCTGCGGCACGGCCCGTCCGATGGCAGTGGGTTGACAGGCGTGATCGACCGGGTCGGCGCGGATTTCGTGGATCTGGCCTTGGTCGGTCCGGGGGAGGCCCGCCGCGCGTCACAGGTCCGGCAGGTTGCCACCGTTCCTTTTGACTCCTTGGGTGCCGTCCGTTCGTGGCACACCGGTGACATGTAGGGCGTAGGCCGGAGTTCTGGTCCAGATAACTAGGTTTGCGGCCCTTGGACGTCATTATCTGGACGAAACTCAGCGGACGCGGGTAGCGGCAGCGGCCGCCTGGACAAGGCCTAGCCTTGCTTGGCTTTGGCTTCCTGGATCATGCGGCTGGCCTCGGCGTAGCGCTCCTCGATGTACTGCTCCAGCATCTTTTCCTCAACGCGCCACTGGCCCCGGCCGCCCACTTGGATGGCTTTGAGCTCACCGCTGCGGACCAGCGCATAGGCTGCCGGTGAGTTGATCTGGAGCTGCTCCGCAACGTCGGCGAGGGTGAGAAATCTGGGCATGCAACCAGTTTGCCACCTAAGACCTCATCTGGTGTGGTTATCCACAGTTTGACGTTGTTTGGTCTTTTGACTTTTGTTCCGGGCCTCGTGCCGCAACAATGAGGTGTCCGGGCGGTGCCGCCTGGCTCGGAGCTAGGGGGAAAAGGCATGAGCCACGATGCAGGAACCACGGCGGCCGGCAGGCTGAAGCCTCCGTCCTGGAAGGATCCACGGCTGCTGGTGGGAGTGCTGCTGGTCCTGGCATCCGTGGTGGGCGTCATCTCGCTCGTGGGCAGTGCGGACCAGACTACGGAGGTCTACGCGGCCCGGGAATCCATCGCCGTGGGAGAAAAGCTGTCAACGGACAACGTAGTCCGGGCCAAGGTCCGCCTCGGGGATACCGAAGAGCACTACGTCACCGTGGAGGCGGGACTCCCCGAGGGCCTGGTTGCCGTGCAAAGAATCGGCAAGAGCCAGTTGGTGCCCAAGGAAAGCCTGGCAACAGTCGATTCCCTGGACCGCAAGCCCGTGGCGGTGACGGTTGACGAGCCGCTGCCTCCGCAGGCGGTGGCCGGTACCCGCGTGGACGTCTGGGTGGCCTTGCCCGATGCCAGGAACGGCTTCAGCGAGCCAAAGTTGCTGTTGCCAGGTGCAGAAATTGCTCAGGTGACTGCGGCGTCCACCACCCTGGGCTCGTCACGTAGCACGGTATTGATGGTGCTGGTCGCTGACAACCAAATGCCTGCCCTGCTCGGAGCGCAGGCCAACCAGGCCTTGCGCGACG
>JBDTQQ010000015.1:0-14271 GCA_039932075.1 Pseudarthrobacter sp.
GCAGGACAATGCTGGTGACGGGACGTGGGGCGGCAGCTGTCCGGAGTTAAGGAGGAGCAGGGTCTTCCAGAGATGCATTTTGCGGCCTTCCATGCTTCGGTTGAACGTCGTTGTTCGACGGGTTGCCAGTTGAATTGTCCTGGTTCTGGGATTTCTTGTCTTGATGGGCGTCTTCAGCCCTGCTGATAACGGCAGCTGCGCTGCTCCCCTTTCCCTTCAGCCGGACAAACTGCTATCCGCACCCGCCGTCTGGAAGCAACCGCGAACGGCTGCAGGGAGTATCTACAGGGAGGGCCGGCCGAGACATCTGTCCAGGCCGGCCCTCCTGGCGCCGCTCTTGATGGGCTTGAGGCCGTCAGGCGCTAAAAGACGAACTTCTTCTGCAGGGAAGCCGCCGTCCGGTCCGGGTTCAGGAACAGCACGCAGATGATGCCGACCACGACAAGGTAGATGCCAATCAGGCCGAAGGAGCTGTTCATCCCATCGGCCAGCCGAGCGGCCATTTCGACGCTCTCGGGGATTCCTTTGGGTGCCGGAACATAGCCGGATTTGTCCATGAGCATGCCGACCATTGCCGGGGCTATCACGCCGCCGATGGACGCCAGCCCGGTAAGGGTTGCCATGACGGCGGCGCGTTGCTTTGAACTGATGCAGAAGGCCACGGCAGTTGGGGCCAGTGGGTAGATCATGGCCAGGCCCGCGCCCAGGGTCATGACGGCCACTGCCGCCTCGCCTGAGACATTTGGGAGGATAAGGAAGCAGATGCCGGACAGCAGGAGAGACGCTCCGAACAAGGCACCCAGTGCCCACCGGACGGTGACACCCCTGCGCATCAGAAACCGTGAGGAATAGCCGAGAACCAACAGGGCCAGGGCACCGATGATCCACGGAAACGTCGAGACTAGTCCGATCGTTGCCGGCGGCAGCGAAACGACCGCCGCCAAATATTTCGGAGACCAAGTGGTCAGGAACCCCTGCGTCCAAAAGCAGCCGGCGCCGGCCAGGACGGCGACGATGAACATCTTGGAGCCAAGGACGGCCCGGATGGGAACAAGCTTGAGGATGTCGGCGCGCTCTGTGATGCTGGCAGTCTCCGCGGCAGGCTGTTTTGTGCTGTCCGTCCCGTGCGCCGAGTCCAGCGCGGTAGCCGGATCTGCGCCGTGGGCCTTGGCGGCGGTATGGCTGTAGGGCCCGTCCCTGCCCATCAGAAACCACAACACGGACCACAAAAGCCCAGCAATTCCCAGGAATCCGAAAGCCCAGCGCCAACCCAGATCGGGGTGGGCGATGATGGCGGCAAGAATGGGGGCAGCGATGATGGGACCCAGGGTGGACCCGATAGCCACGATCGAGCTGGGGAGTCCACGTTCCTTGGCCGGGAACCAGCCGTGGACGTGCTGGAGGGTGATTGGCGTTGCCGGTCCCTCCGCGCCGCCTAGCAGGATACGGGTGACCAGCAGGATGGCCGCGCCGCCGCCGAAGAGCATCGGGAACTGGAGCACTGCCCAGGAAATACCCATGGTGAGGAGGATCCAGCGGGTGGGTACTTTCCCGGCCAGGAAACCGACCAGAACCGCGGCGATCGCAAAGAGGAAGAAGAAGGCGCTGCCGATGAAGCCGAACTCTCCGGCCGAAAGCTGCAGGTCACGCATCGCCGAATCGGCGACCAGGCCCAGTACCGCTTTGTCTGCGAAGTTGATGATCTGGAAGAGGACCAGGAGTCCTGTGACCAGCCATGCCCGACGGTTCATGCGGCGGTTGCTGACCGCTGCCCGAAGGGTGTATGCAGGCAGGGTTTTGTCAGCGCTCATGCCTGGACTCCGGCCTTCAGTTCTGCAGGGACAGCTGACCATGCTGCGGTGTCGGTTGTGCTTGCCGGAGGGGCTGGCACCGTGAAGATGTCGTTGTCTTCCGCGACCGTGACAGGCCCGGAGAAGTCCTTTCGGGCGAAACTTTCCATCTTGGCAGTGTCGGCGGCCCCCGGAACGTTCGGGACGATGTGGTGCAGTACGAGGCGGCCCACACCGGCTGCCTGGGCGACCTTACCCACCTCGTCGAAGGGCGTGTGGGATTCGCGCAGGTGGACGGCGATTCCTTCGCGTGTCTCGCTGTCTGGGAAAGTATTCAGGATGGCGTCCAGGTCGATCACCTCGTGGAGCAGGATGTCCGCACCCTGGGCCAGCCGGATGCAGTTTTCCGAGTATGCGGTGTCGCCGGAGATCACCACGGAGCCATAGGCGGTATCAAAGCGGAAGCCGAAGGCCGGATAGCAGAGCCGGTGGTCCACCAGGATGGCAGTGACACGGACCAGTTCGTCCTTATAGATTTCAAACGGCTCCATTATCGGGTGCCGGGCCAAGACGGGGTCGGACTGGGCCTCGGCTGGAATCTTGATGTCGTGGCCTATGACCCATTCCGAAGGGTCCGAGCGGCCTTCATCGGCCATCCGGATGACGACGTCGGAGGCGAACACTGTGTTCAGCAATGAATCCACGATGTCCTTCGTGCCGGCCATCGAACGCTGGAGGGTGCGGGCGTCCACCAGCTTGGCATGCTCGGCATCGACAGCTGGCGTCCGAGGGGGCTGCCCGGGACCATAAACCTGTACGGGGCGGGAGAACGCTTCGCCAGGAACCTGCCATCCGGTGAGCAGATATGAACCGAGGTCGTAGATATGGTCCGAATGGTGGTGGGTAAGGAAAATGCCGCGGAGTTCGCCCCATGACGCGTGTCTGCGGTAGTTTCTGATGCTGCCCATTCCGGCGTCGATCACATAGGTGGCGTCGTCGACGCGGATCGCGGTGCTGGTCCCTGCCCGGCTGCTGGACACGATGGGACCGCCGCCAGTGCCGAGGGTGTGGACGGAGAGGCCCTTCATTGCTTTCTGGTTCATCAAACTACCTCACTGTAGTTGCGAAGGTGCTGGGGGGTTGGGGGATCTGCCCGCAGGAGTTGGGAGCGGACACGACGCCGGCCCAAGAAGCTTCCAGCCCAATTATCCAGGCTGAATGTGGTACGTCTCACACAGTATGCACCAAAAGTGACGATCGCAAAAGGGGCTATACATTCTTTGGGGAATCTGTCAGGCTGGCGCTGTTAGTAATAGCGCGAAGTAAGGAGCCATTATGGAACCCCAGCAGGATCAGGAAATTGTTGTCGGCCGCTTGGAAAAAGGGATTACCCTTGCCAGTGAGGCTATGGGCAACAAGACCTGGAACGTACTCGGCCATACGTACCTGTCCAAGGTCGAGAGCGAAACGAGCTTTGCCTGGTTGTCGCTTGACCCCACCGGAACCGGCGTTCCGCCCCACGTTCACCCCACGCAGGACGAACACATCCATGTCCTTGAGGGTGTATATACCCTGTACCTCGACGGGGACTGGATGACTGCCGGTCCTGGTGACACGGTCCGGATGCCTATGGGGCTGGCGCACGCTTACTTCAACAAGGCCGACGCTGCAGCAAAGGCCCTCTTCTGGGTAAGCCCGTCCGGCCAGCTCGCGCAGCTGT
Source organism: Pseudarthrobacter sp. (assembly GCA_039932075.1). Lineage (GTDB taxonomy): Bacteria > Actinomycetota > Actinomycetes > Actinomycetales > Micrococcaceae > Arthrobacter. The sequence continues at coordinate 3,511 of JBDTQQ010000015.1, forward strand.
TCGACGAGCTGCACAACCTGTCCGACCCGGACGAGGTTGTCCGCCGGTCCGCACTGCGCGGGGTGGACTTCCTGCCACAGGGTTCAGTTCCGGGCGCCTGAGAACCGACCGCGACGGGCCCGCGACCGGTCAAGGAGGCCACCATGACATCGACGTCCTTGGAGTCGTCACAAACCGGACGCCAGCGAATTGCGTACGGAGATGCGGAACCGCAGTTTGTGGATTTCCACCTGCCCACAGGCACGGAACGGCCTCCCGCTGTGGCCGTCCTGATCCACGGCGGCTACTGGCGTGACCGTTTCGACCTCACGTTGATGGATGCACTGGTAGCCGATACACTGCGTCGTGGAATGGCCGTGGCCAACGTCGAGTACCGCAGAATGGGCAACGGCGGGGGGTGGCCGGGCACGGGCCAGGATGTGGCGCAGGCCATGGCTCTGGTCAGGAAACACTTGGGGCACTGGAACGGCGCGGTTCCTTTTGTCGCCGTGGGGCACTCCGTTGGCGGCCAGTTGGCCCTTTTGAACGCTGCGGCAGCCGATGCCGTCGTCGCACTGGCCCCGGTGACCGACCTGTCCAGGGCCGATGACGAAAGGCTCGGCGAGGACGCCGCTGTAGCCTTCATGGGCGCCCGCGCTGCTGACCTGCCATCCGAATACGCCGCAGCATCACCGCTGCGGCAGCTGCCCTTCGGCTGTCCAGTTCTGGTGCTCCACGGCGATGTCGACGCACGTGTGCCCGTCGGGCACAGCCGTGATTTCGTCACGGCAGCCCGCGCCGCCGGCGACGCGATCGATTACCGGGAAGTCCCAGGCATGGACCACATGGCGGCAATCAATCCGTCGGCGTCGCACTGGGCGGCGGCAGCCGCATGGATGGCGGCACAGAGAACACGCTAGCGAAAAGCAGGGTCCCCGCAGCAACGCCCGGAGGCAGCCACCGCCGGCTCACCGCGAGCCCGGCGGTTCCCGCCCCTATGATGAAAATGTATGCCGCCTCACCCCTTGGCGCAGAAACGAGGCTTCACCCATGTTGGCCGTCCCCGCACCACCGGTGCGCCACCAGCAACTCATTGTCACCATCTACGGCCTCTACGGCCGCAGCTCCGGCGACGCCCTTCCGGTGTCGGTATTGATCTCCATGCTGGGAACGCTCGGCTATGACGCTCCCGGCGTCCGATCCTCCGTTTCCCGGCTGAAAGCCAAAGGCGTCCTCAAGAGTGTCCGCCGGGACGGTGTGGCAAAGTACGAACTCTCCGATACCGTCATGGACCTCTTCCGCGAAGGCGACCGGAGGATCTTCGCACCGGAGCGGGCCACCCCGCTGGACGCCTGGGCGATGGCAGTCTTCTCCGTCCCGGAATCCCTGCGGAACCGGCGCCACCAACTGCGCACCGAATTGTCGGCCTTGGGTTTTGGATGCGTCGCCTCCGGTGTATGGATCGCCCCAGACCAGATCCTGGACCAGGCCCGGGAGCGGCTCGCCTCGCGGGGACTTATGCAGTACGTGGATTTCTTCAAGAGCGATTACCTGTTTGATGGACCCATGCGGCCGAAGATCGCAGAATGGTGGGACCTGAAAGCCATCGATGAGCAGTTCGGTGAGTTCCTGGACCTTTACGACGGCGCGGGAGAACTCTGGTCCGGGCTGGTGGGTGACGACCCCGAAGCCGCGCTGGCTGAATCCACGGCCGAGCTCCGACGGTACGCGTTCCAATTCTACGTACCGATGCTGACCGTATGGCGCCGCTTTCCGTATCGGGACCCGAACCTGCCACTGGAGTACCTGCCGGAAAACTGGCGCGGCCCTTTGGTCCGGCAGACATTCCAGGCCATCCACCGGCTTGCCGCTCCCCTGGCGGCCGCCTACGCCCAGGAACTCATCCACGGCCGCGCTGACCTCGTATCCCGCGAATTCCAGGCTCCGGTGGCGTCATCAGCCTGATGTGAGCGCCCGACCCAGGTCCATCACAGTTCTCTGACCATGACGCAACCGGCCCCCGAATTCGGGGGTCAAGGGCGGTAGTTTCGGACTCGGGAAACTCTACTCTGCCGAGCACCCGGGGAGGCTTCCGCCTTGGAGAACGGCGGATCTTCGCCGCGTGGGCGTTGTCATTGTGGATAGTGCACATCAAGGACGGCCGAGTCGACAGATTCCAAGAGGATTCCACGGCCCCGGGGCGCCGAGTTACCGTCAAGCGCCCGTCGCAGTCGGAAAACCTAGGGCCGGCTGATGATGGAGTGGGCGTAGCGTTTGGCCTTTGGTCCGAGCAGCGTGTGCAGCTTGGTAAAAGCGCGCCTCCGCCGGCAAGCCCGACCAATCCCTCGGAAGATATGCCTCCGCCAGCCCTGGATCCAGGTAAGGCAGTCGGCGCCGCTGTGTCACCAGGGGAACATAATCGGCGAACGCCTGCCTCAGCGTCTCTTGCGAGCCATCATCGCTGTTCGGATGTTGCTCCCAGAGATCCAGCCGTGGCCTGTGGACTTCGATAAAGTCCGCATACGCGGCGTCCAAGGCTGGGAGGTCCCACCACTGGCCGGCTTTTGAGCGTATCTCCCCAGCCATGAAGTGGACACCACGAAAGAGATCAACGGAGCCGGTAAGGCTGGCGCGTTCCAATTGCTGACTGATTTCGGATGCCAAATTTCCGGGCGCAATCCAGAGCCCGGCGACACCTGGCCGCAGCCGATCGTAAAGCGACTAGATTAGCGGCGCCTGCCGTTCACATACGGATCCTAACTAGGCATGCCGGTCATTCGCTGCAGTACCGCCACCACCGACGGCTCGGACGAAGTTCTCCGGCCAGGGCTGTGCGCCCGCGGCACCTTGGGGGACGTGCACTGTGGTTACCGTCCCGGTGGCCGCGACAGTGCCACCGTCGGGAGCGCCAGCTCCGAAACCGCGGACCTCGAAAGCCATGGTCAGCGAGGTCCGGCCGAGCGCGCTGATTCCTACCGTGGCGCTGACGCGCTGGCCGAACCATAGCTTGGCTTTGTAGTTGATCACTTGCTGGACCCGCGGTGCGCTGGGGAAGTACTCCGGCTGTGCAAGGTTCCGGAAGAGCTCGGCCTCGGCAGCCTCAACCCATCGGAGGATGGCCGAATTGTGCTGGTGACCCGAAGCATCGGTATCCACCCACTCTACGATGCGCTCAACCGTCGCTTCCGGAAACCCGGCACGTCCCAAGGAGGGGTTCTCCACTGATGCGTTCTCCATCATTCCAGCGTGCTCCATAGTTCTCCTTTAGCGGGCTTCGAGGGGGCTTTTCTCTTCGTCCTGGTCGGCACTGGAGGCTGGAGCGCGCGAATCGGGCTTCGGTTTGAGAATCATTGCAACGGCTCCTGCCGCCAGCACTGCTTTGCCCGCGAAAAATGACGAAGATTGCCTCAACCAACACCAGGCCCCTGGTGCGCGTCGGCACTTTCCAATCGTTCACCGACGCGGTGGCCATGGCTACGTCGCCAACACCGATACGGCGGCGGAAGCGGGCGTCCAGCGCAAGTGGGTGTTGACCGCGTCGGATTCCTGTTCCTTCAGCAGGGACAGTCGCGGACGGACAGCGTCGGTACGGGCGCTTGGCGGCTTGCGGCGGCCAGCGCGGAACTGAGGAATCCATGCGGCACCGGGGCCCTGGTATTCCTGTTCCGCGGCGGCGTGCAGGGTCCACTGGGGATCGTAAAGGTGGGTGCGGCCCAAAGCGATAAGGTCTGCACGGCCTGCCAGGAGGATTGAATTGACGTCGTCGTAACTGGAGATTGCGCCGACGGCGATCACGGCAGCTCCCGCAGGCTCGGCTACTTCCTGACGAATGCGGTCAGCGTATGGGGTTTGGTAGCTGCGGCCGAAGGCGGGCTTTTCTTCCTTGGCTACCTGGCCGGTGGAGATGTCCAGACCGGCAGCGCCGTGGGCGACGAATGCCCGGGCAATCTCCACGGAATCGTCGGATGTGTTGCCGCCTTCGATCCAGTCTGTCGCGGAGATACGCACGGTCACAGGTTTGCCTGCAGGCCAGGCCGCGCGGACGGCGTCGAACACTTCCAGCGGGAACCGCAGCCGGTTCTCCAGGCTGCCGCCGTATTCGTCGGTCCGCTTATTGGACACGGGCGAGAGGAAGGAGGACAACAGGTAGCCATGGGCGGCGTGGATTTCCAGGAGGTCGAAGCCTGCTTGCTCGGCGCGGAGGGTGGAGGCGACAAACTCTTCCTTGATGGCTTCCATGCCTGCACGGTCCAGCACGGCGGGAGTCTGGTTGTCCGGGCCGTAGGGCAGAGCTGACGGTCCGACGGTCACCCAGTTGCCGGATTCAAGGGGCTGATCGATGCCTTCCCACATGAGCCTGGTGGAGCCCTTGCGGCCGGAGTGGCCAAGCTGGGCGCCGATCTTGGCGGTTGAGTGGCTATGGACGAAATTCACGATTTCTTTCCAGCTGTCCCGCTGGCTGTCGGTGTACAGGCCACTGCAGGCGGGTGTGATGCGGCCGGCGGCAGAGACGCAGACCATTTCGGTCATCACCAGACCGGCACCACCGACTGCCTTTGAACCGAGGTGGACCTTATGGAAGTCACCCGGGATCCCATCGACAGCGGAGTACATGTCCATGGGTGAGACCACGATCCGGTTTTTCAGCTCCATTTCTCCGAGGCGGAACGGCTGGAACATCGCCGGTACAACCTGGGTGAGGCCCTGGGAGTCCGCAAAGTTGCGGTCCACGGCTTCGGCGAATTCGGGGTCGCGGAGGCGCAGGTTTTCCTGCGTGATGCGGCGGCTGCGCGTGAGCAGGTTGAACGCGAACTGGGTGGGATCCTGGTCCTTGTACTGGCCGATGCGCTCAAACCATTCCAGCGACGCCTGTGCAGCACGCTGGGTGGAGGCGACCACGGGCCGGCGCTCGGCCTCATAGGCCACCAGTGCAGACTCAACATCGGAGTGCTCATGGAGGCAGGCGGCCAAGGCCAGCGAATCTTCCATGGCAAGCTTGGTGCCCGAGCCGATGGAGAAGTGTGCGGTGTGCGCCGCGTCGCCCACCAGCACAACGTTGCCCTTGCGCCAGCTCTGGTTGCGGACGGTGTTGAAGTTCAGCCATTTGGAGTTGTTGGACAGGACCTCGTAGCCGTCCAGTTCCTCGGCGAAGACCGAGCGGATCTTGGCGATGGCCTTCTCATCGGAAACGCCGGGCGGGAAGATTTCGCTGGCGGTCTCGTCAAAGCCCGCAGCATGCCACACGTCCTCGTGCATTTCCACGATGAACGTGGAACCCTCATCCGAGTACGGGTAGCCGTGGATCTGCATGACGCCCCACTCGGTTTCCTTCACGAAGAACTTGAAGGCCTCAAAAACCTGGTCCGTTCCGAGCCACATGAACTTGTTGGTCCGCGGGTCCAGGTCCGGACCGAAATCCTCGGCGTACTTGGCACGGATCTGCGAGTTGACGCCATCTGCTGCCAGGACGAGATCGTAGTTGGCTTCGAGTTCCTCGATGGACGGGGCCGTGGTCTGGAAGCGCAGGTCCACGTTCAGTTCAGCACAACGGCGCTGCAGCAGCTCCAGTAGTTCCTTACGGCTCATGGCAGCAAAGCCCTGACCGCCGACGGTGATCATCTCGCCGCGGAAGTGAACGTCGATGTCGGACCAGCGGGCGAAGCGGCGGCTCATGTACTCCGCGACCACGGGGTCTGCGTTGCCGATGCCGCCGAGCGTCTCATCGGAAAATACGACGCCAAAGCCAAAGGTGTCGGACGCAGCGTTGCGTTCCCAGAGGGTGATATCGTGCGACGGGTCCAGCTGCTTCATCAGTGCTGCAAAGTACAGGCCGCCGGGGCCGCCTCCAACGATTGCGATTTTCATGGTGATGCTCCTTCTCAGGCCTGGCTGTGGCCGGCGGTGGTAAGTTGTTCGGTTTTGTTCGTCGGGCCCTCGTTGAGGAGGCCGTCGCGGAGCTTGAAGTGCTGGAGTTTGCCGCTGGGATTGCGCGGTAGGTCGGTGACGAAGCGGACGTCCCGCGGATACTTGTACGGGGCGATGGTCTGCTTCACGAAGTCCTGGATTTCCTTGCGTTTTCCGGCGTCACCAATGACGCCCTCGCGCAGGACGATGAACGCACACACGATGCTGCCACGCTCGGGATCAGGACGGCCGATTACCGCGTTCTCCACCACATCCGGGTGCAAATCGATCGCGGATTCCACTTCTGGTGCCCCGATGTTGTAGCCCGAGGAGACGATCATGTTGTCCGATCGGGCCTGGTACGTGAAGTACCCGTCCTCATCCATCGAGAAGGTGTCACCCGTGACGTTCCAGCCGCGGACCACGTAGTTCGCCTGCCGAGTGTCATCGAGGTAGCGGCAACCGGTGGGGCCGATGACGGCCAGGCGGCCGATGTTTCCCGGGCCGAGCTCGTTGCCGTCGTCGTCCAGGATGGTGGCCCTGAAGCCTGGGACAGCGCGACCGGTTGTGCCGGGGCGGATCTCGTCTCCGGCGGCTGAAATGAAGACGTGCAGCATTTCGGTGGCACCGATGCCGTTGACCAGGCGTAAACCTGTGGCCTCATGCACCGCTTCCCACGTTTCCTTGGACAGGTGCTCTCCGGCGGAAACCGCGATGCGCAGGCCGCGAAGCAGGTCACCACGCTTTTCCTTGAGGATGGCACGGTAGGCCGTGGGGGCTGTGAAGAGGATAGTGGCCCCGGCAGCCGATGCGTTCTCGGCGAGTTCCACCGGGCCGGCCTTTTCGGTCAGGAGCGACGAGGCACCAAACCGCAGCGGGAAGACCACCAATCCCCCAAGGCCGAAGGTAAAAGCAAGGGGAGGCGAACCGGCGAAGACGTCGTCCGCAGTGGGCTTCAGGATGTAGCGGGCGAAGGTGTCCGCGTTCGCCAGGATGTCCCGGTGGAAGTGCATGGTCACCTTCGGCACGCCGGTGGTGCCCGATGTCGGGCCCAACAGGGCGACGTCGTCCGCGGCGGTGTCCACTGCCGTGAACTCCCCGTTCTTGGCCTCGCAACGCGCGGTAAGGTCGTCGTCGTGGTGCCCTCCATAGGTCAGGACGGTGAGGTCATCACCGGCCGCTACCGCGAGCTCGTCCACGAAACGGTAATCGGAAATCGCGGCCACCGGCTGGGTGAGCTGGATCAGAGTGGATACCTCGCTGGAGCGCAGCATGGGCATGGTAGTGACCACCACCGCGCCTGCCTTGATCACGCCCAGCCAGGCAGCGACGATCCAGGGGTTGTTGGGGCCACGCAGCAGCACGCGGTTCCCGGGCACTACGCCGAGGTCTTCGGTGAGGACCTGGGCCACTTGGTTGGAGCGCGTCTGCAGCTGTCCGTAGGTCCAGACAGCGCCGTCTGGAGTCCGGAGGGCCGGCTGGTCTGCGCCGAAGGTATCGACTGCGTCGTCGATCAGCACCGCGGCAGCGTTAAGCCGTTCCGGATAGTGGAGTTCCGGGAGGGTGAATTCGAGCGCCGGCCAGGTTTCGGCGGGCGGCAGGTGGTCACGGGTGAACGTGTCCACGTGTGCCGATGGCATCATGCTCATGGCTTTCCTTTCAGTAGTGCGTCGTTGAAGCTGATTGGTAATGTTCCGGGCCAGACGTTCAGGTGCTCCTTTTGGGTCAGGCACCTGCGCGAATCATGCCCTCTTGGGCGACCGTGGCGAGGAGTCTTCCCTGCCGGTCGAAGAAGCGGCCCAAGGCCAGGCCCCTGTTGCTCTGGCCGGAAATGGCATCCTGGGCGTAAAGGACCCAATCGTCGGCGCGGCCATCGCGGTGGAACCACATGGAGTGGTCAAGGCTGGCCGTGGCAAGGCCTGGGCTTGACCAGTTGAGTCCGTTGACCCTGAGCAACGGCTCCAGGATCGTGTAATCGCAAACGTAGGCCAGGGCGGTGCGGTGGAGGTCCGCATCGTCTGGCAGCGTATCGAAGGCTTTAACCCAAATGGCTTGCTGGGGAACAGAACCGCCCTCCAGTTCGACGTAGACCGGCCCGGGAATATGACGCATGTCGAAACTGCGGCCCGTGGACCAGTAATCGGCGGCTGGACTTGCTGTCGTGTCGAGCACTTCAGCTGCGGAACGCAGGGAATCAGGCTCGACGGCGGCGGGAGCCTCCGTCTGGAAGTCCGGTCCGTCTTCGGGGACCTGGAAGGAACCCATCGCGGCGTAGACCGGCTTGCCGTTCTGGAAGCCGCGGACGGTGCGGGTGGAGTAACCGCGCCCGTCGCGCAGACGCTCCACTTCATAGCGAACGGTCGAACCGACATCGACCGGTCGCATGAAGTAGCTGTGCATGGAGTGGAGTTGCCTGTCAGTGTCCACCGAGCGCGCCATTGCGGCTGCGGCTTGGGCGACCATGTCCCCGCCGTAGGCTTTGGGCCACGGCACGTACTGGGTGGTTGCTTCATAGGCTTCGTCGAAGACTTCGGCTTTGACGGACGTAAGTTCGATGGCCTTGAGGAAGGTCTCGGAGGTCAGGGTTCCAGTGAGCATGGCGATTAGGCTCTGCGGTAGTCGGCGAGGGTTTCGTCGGCGACGTCCTCGAGATTGACCACGAGGTTCTCCGGCGTGCGGGCGGTGAGCCAGACCAGCTGCTCGGTCACGGACATGTTGGCCTCAACGTGCGGCATGAACGGCGGCACGAACACCCAGTCGCCGGCTTTCATATCGATGAAATCCTGGTAGTTCTCGCCGAAGTAGATGCGTCCGTGGCCGCGGAGCACATAGCCGCCGGTTTCGGCCTCACCGTGATGGTGCGGCAGCGAGCGGTAGCCGGGGGTGTTGGAGACCTGGCCGAACCAGATCTTGGTTGCCGGAGTGTGCTGGATGCTCACGCCGGAGACGCGGATGCAGTCGCCGGACTGGGCCGTGTTGGTGTCTTCCTCTCCGGCGCGGGTGACGATGGGGATGACCTTGCCGTCAGCCTGGGCGTAGACGGAGTTGTCGCCTTCGAGGCGGTATTCGGTGGTGGTCTGGGTCATTGGTCTCTCCTTGAGGTGGTTGGTCTTGTCTAAGCGTTGGCAGTGGCGGGGGCGTGGATCCGGAACTGGTTTTCCAGCCTGCCTATGCCATCGATTTCTGTGATGAGGACATCGCCGTCGTTCAGGAAACGGGGCGGGGTCATTCCCATCCCCACTCCCCCGGGTGTTCCCGTTAGTACCAGGTCGCCCGGACGCAAAACGGTGAACTGCGAGATGTAGGACAGGAGCTGTGCGGGTCCGAACACCAACGTGCTGGTATTCCCCTGTTGAATGAGCTCGCCATTGACATAGCCGCGGACGTCGAAGTCGCCGTCGACCTCATCCGCGGTCAGCATGACAGGGCCCACCGGAGTGGAACGGTCAAAGGCCTTGCCCTGGAACCACTGCAGGGTCCGGTTTTGCCAATCGCGCATGGACACATCGTTGGCAACCGTGTATCCGGCAATGGCTGCCCGGGCCTGGTCCTCGTCTGCGCGGAACAGTTCAGAACCCACAACCACAGCCAGCTCGGCTTCCCAGTCGACCCGGCCGCTGCCCTGGACCTCCACGACGTCGGACGCGCCAACCAGGGTGTCCGCATACTTGGCGAACAGCGTGGGGTACTTGGGAAGATCCCGTCCCATTTCCTGGATATGGTCCCCGTAGTTCAGGCCGCAGCAAATCACTTTCCCGGCACGGGGCAGCAGCGGGGCAAGGTCAGCGTTAGCTGCCGCAATAACAGTTTGCTCCTCGGATGCCACAGCGATTTTCACCATGATCCGCCATTCAGGATGAGCCAGGAGTGCCCCGACGTCGGCGGCCGGCAACGCGAGATAAGAACTGGCGCCCGTGGCTAGTGCCGCCGTCGTACCTCCGTTAGCGGTGCGCAAGGTGGCAAGTCTCATTGCGGATTCCCTTTCTGAATTTAGGATGTGTCGACTTTTTTGCGATCGTCACATATGCTCAATGTAGCACGGCAGAAATGATCTGCACAGAGGCATTTCAGAAGTTTTTGCGGTTGCAATAACGAGGAGGAACAGCATGAGCCACACGACGATTAACCCCGAATCGCTGCCTAAACCATCGGGCTTCGCGCACGGCATGCTCGCCGGCAACACCGTATTCCTGGGCGGGCAGACGGCCTTGGACAAGAATATGAACATCATCCCCGGCGGAATTGTCGAGCAGTTCACGCAGGCATTCTCCAATGTGCTCACCACCCTGCGCGAAGCCGGTGGGCAGCCCGAGGACCTCGTGACCGTGACCATCTACCTCACGGACGTAGACGATTACATGGCCAACGGCCGCGAGATTGGCCGCATCTGGCGTGAAATGGCGGGCACGCAGTACCCCGCGATGGCGGGCATCGGCGTTACACGGCTGTGGCAAAAAGAGGCCCTGATCGAGATCCAAGGCATCGCGGTGATCCCGCAGCGCTAATCAGACTTGAACACGCGCCATGAAGTGGCGGCATGATGGCGTGCCCCTGAGGACCAGTGATCGGGGTTGCGGCTGGTGAAAGCGCCACCCCACAACGGCTGCTGGCGGAGCTTGCGGAGCTGTGGCCGACGGAGGCCTGTCCACCCGCAGGGCAAGGGACGTGCAATCTGCGCAGGAAATAAGCGACGCAGGAGCGCCGGAGCCGATTGTGCGGGCCGCAGGCCCCGACGAAGGAGGGGCTGGACGGGCCGGAGCGGCCACGTACAATCCGGAGGAATCTCAATGATGTTGTCAACGGATAGTGGCGTGCCGCTCAGGTGTCCCGGCCGGTTTTGGCCGGGACACCTGAAGAACCTTTTAGCTGGTCCAGCCC
>JBDTQQ010000016.1:0-14074 GCA_039932075.1 Pseudarthrobacter sp.
CGAGCCCTTAGTGGAAGAAGTGCCGCGCGCCGGTGAAGTACATCGTGATGCCCGCGGCGTTGGCTGCGGCGATGACTTCCTCGTCGCGGACCGAGCCGCCGGGCTGGACGACGGCGCGGACGCCGGCGTCGAGCAGGATCTGCAGGCCGTCGGCGAACGGGAAGAACGCATCCGACGCCGCCACGGCGCCGCGCGCACGCTGGGGTGCACCGCTCGCGCCTGTGTCTGCCGTCCCGACGTTAGACGCACCGCCGGCACCCTCGACGTCGGACTCTACCGTGACGCCGAGCGTGTTGGCCCGCTCCACTGAGAGGCGGCAGGAGTCCAGTCGGTTGACCTGGCCCATGCCGATGCCCACGGCAGCGCCGTTGTCGGCGAGCAGGATGGCGTTGGACTTGGCGGCGCGGCAGGCAGTCCAGGCGAAGGAGAGGTCCGCGAGGGTCGTTTCGTCCGCGGCCGCGCCGGCGGCGAGGGTCCAGTTGGCGGGGTTGTCGCCGTCGGCATCCACCTTATCGGTGGCCTGGACCAGCATGCCGCCGGAGACCTGGCGGAACTCCGTGGGGTACCGGCCGTAGCCCTCGGGCAGGGCCAGCAGGCGGATGTTCTTCTTCTTGGAGAGGATCTCCACCGCTTCGGGTTCGAAGGCCGGGGCGATGACCACCTCCGTGAAGATCCCGGCGACTGTGCGGGCCATGCCGGCAGTCACGGTGCTGTTGGCCGCGATGACGCCGCCGAACGCGGAGACCGGATCGCACGCGTGGGCCTTGGCATGGGCGTCGGCGATCGGGTCTTCAGCGTCGGCCGAGCCGACGGCCACACCGCACGGGTTAGCGTGCTTAATGATGGCGACGGCGGGCTCCGAGAAGTCAAAGGCAGCGCGCAGGGCGGCGTCGGCGTCGACGAAGTTGTTGTAGCTCATGGCCTTGCCATGCAGCTGGTCGGCCTGGGCGATGCCGGCGGGAGCAGCCTTGTCCACGTATAGCGCGGCCTGCTGGTGCGGGTTTTCGCCGTAACGGAGAACCTCGGATCGTTCCAGGGACAGTCCGGCGTAGGCGGGCCAGTCGATAATGCCGTCGCCGTCCTCATCCTTAAACTGGCTGGCCGTCCACGTGGCAACTGCATTGTCGTACGCAGCGGTGTGGGCGAACGCCTTGGCGGCCAGCCGCCGTCGGGTCTTCAGGTCAAAGCCGCCTTCCGCGGCGGCGGTGACCACTTGGCCGTAGAAGCCGGGGTCCACCACAATGGCGACGGCGGCGTGGTTCTTCGCTGCCGAACGCACCATGGCGGGGCCGCCGATGTCGATCTGCTCAACCACGTCATCCTGCGCGGCGCCGGACTTGACCGTCTCGACGAACGGGTAGAGGTTCACCACCACGAGGTCGAAGGTCTCGATCTCCATGCCGGCGAGGGTTTCCATGTGCGCCGGGACGCGGCGGTCCGCCAGGATGCCGCCGTGGACGCGCGGGTGCAGGGTCTTGACGCGGCCGTCCAGCATCTCCGGGGAGCCGGTGACTTCCTCGACTTCCTGGACCGGGATGCCGGCCGCGGCGATCTTCTTCGCCGTTGAGCCGGTGGAGACAATCTTCACGCCGGCTGCGTGCAGTCCTTTGGCGAGCTCCTCCAGACCGGTCTTGTCGTAGACCGAGATCAGGGCCCGGCGGATGGGAACACGGTCGATGGATACACGTTCAGGCTGCGTGAAGCTCACAAAAGTCTCCGTCTTATGTCGCGGACCAGTGCCGCGGGTGGGCCGCGGGTGGTGGGGATAGGGTCAGTTTATCGTGTTGTACGTTGCCACTGTATTGCGGGGCGGCCTGCACGGGCACCGCACGCATGACGCGACGAAGAGCGAACCCCGCGACTTCGCGTGCCTCTAAGATTTAGGCAGGAGGCTGCGATGAATATTTACACCACTGTGCCCAGCGGCGAACAGGTGGTCCAGGAACTGCCGTGGCGGTGGAAGGTCCAAGGACGGATCTTCGTGATCGGCGGCCTCGGTTTCATGTTCGATGCCTGGGATGTGACGCTCAACGGCATCCTCATCCCGCTGCTTTCCACCCATTGGGCCCTGGCGGCCGGTGAAGTCGCCTGGGTGGGTACGGCCAACCTGATCGGCATGGCGCTGGGAGCGTTTGTGTGGGGAACCATCGCGGACACCATCGGGCGGAAGAAGGCGTTCACGGCAACGCTGTTGATCTTCTCGCTGTTCACCGTGCTGGGCGCCTTCTCCCCTGACTTCGTATGGTTTTGTGTGTTCCGCTTCATGGCTGGCTTCGGCCTGGGCGGCTGCATACCGGTGGACTATGCGCTGGTTGGTGAGTTCACGCCCCGGAAGCAGCGCGGCAAGGTCCTCACCGCAATGGACGGCTGGTGGCCGGTGGGCGCGGCCCTGGCGGGCTTTATATCCGCTGCGTTGGTGGGCATTTTCGGGGACTGGAGGCTGACCATGCTGGTCATGGTGCTGCCGGCGCTCCTGGTGTTCTGGATCCGGCGCAGCGTTCCCGAGTCCCCGCTGTTCCTGATCCGGAAGGGGCGCCGGGAGGAAGCCGCCCAGGTCATAGACGACCTCGTGGCAGCCACCGGCGCCGAACCCCGCGCATACAGCTTGCCCGACGCACAGGAGGTTCCGCGGCTGTCCGCCGGCAGTGCATGGCATCAGCTGCGCCTCGTGTGGCAGTTCAACTGGAAGATCACGGCCACCGCGTGGGCCCTTTTCTTCAGCATCCTGCTGGTCTACTACCTGTCCCTGACGTGGATGCCGAGGATCCTGATCGGGGCCGGTTTCGCCGAGTACAAGGCCTTTGTGACCACGGCGTCCATGTCGGCCGTGGGCCTGTTGGGCGTGGTGGTGGCTGCCCTCCTGGTAGAGCGTGTGGGCCGCAAATGGATCCTGGCCATCACCGGCCCGCTCTCCGCGCTGACCCTGGTGATCGTGGCGTTTGTGGTGGATATCCCGTCGGCAGCGATCTTCTGGCTGCTGGTGTTCGGCTTTGTGGTGCAGGTGGCCATCCCGGTGCTATACGCCTATGTGTCCGAGCTGTACCCCACGGAGCTGCGCGGCACGGGCTTCGGCTGGGCGTCCACGTTCTCCCGGCTGGGTGCAGGCTTCGGGCCGCTCATTTTCGCCAACTACTTCTGGCCGGAGCTGGGCCTGGCCACGTCCTTCGCCCTGGCCGGCGGCCTAGTCCTTGTGGCGGTGCTGTGGATGGCGTTCTTCTCCCCCGAGACCAGGCTGCGCCGCCTCGACTAGGGGCCCCGCCCCGGCCCCTTCCCCCGCCCAGCCCTCCCAACTAGGTAGCAGCAGATGTCGTTCTAGGCCCTCAAAAGGACATCTGCTGCTACCTAGTTGGGTTGCCAGCCGCGGTTCATCAGCGCCGAACGGACTTTTGCGACCGCGGCGCGCGCGTCGTTCTGCATATGGCGTTTGGAAATTCTAATCAAGGACCAGCCAGCCCTTGCGAAGTCCTCCTCGCGGGCAATGTCTTTGACGATCTGGGCAACCTCCGAATGGCCTTCGCCTTCGTACTCCACACCAACTTTTTGATCCGGATAGGCAAGATCCGGTTGACGTACGACGCCGGCACTCAGTTCCGTGCGGACGTTCAGTTGCGGTTCCGGCAGCCCGGCGTACTCCAGTGCCAGCCGCAGCCTGGTTTCCGGTGCGGAATCAGCCCCGACCCGTGCCTGGTCAAGGGCAAGGCGGGCCTTGCGGATTCCGGGGGTCCCTTTATGCCGGTCCAGCATGTCCGCGAGGTCCTCCTTCGTTGCGAAAGGCTCAGATCTGGCCTCGAAGTCCGGCCGCGGCATCCGCACCAGGTGGTCGGCAACCACCGTCAACTCGTCAACGCTCATTTTCCGGGCGCAGTCCAGCCACGTGCGCGTCCGGGAAGTGACAAGGAGTCCATACAAAGTGGTGATTTCGTCGTCGAAGAACTGGCCGCGATGGCCCCTGACCCCGGCGCGACGCGGAATGGCCATGTTGTCCGGCCTGGAAATGTGTGTGATGGGGTCGTCGCTGCCGGGGAGGAAGCCGGGAAAGGACCACAAGGTGAACGCCGTCGCGTGGGAAGCCGCTGAGAATTCCGTTATCAAGGTCAGCGGCCGGACCACTGAGGACAACTGGGGCGCCGCGAAGACCACGGGCTGCCTGATTCCTCGGCTCGGCGAGGCCAGCGAACGGTGCCGCAACCGCCCAACTGAAACGCCGGCGTCGACCGCTTCCTGAAACGTGAACGCACCAGAGCCGAGCGGTTGAGGCATTGGCTGCGCAATCTTCATGGGGCCATCGTGACAAATTTTGCGCAAGGCCGGATAAGTTATCCACAGGCACGCCCCGGGAGCCCATGTAAGTAGCAGCAGATGTCGGTTTGGGGCCTCAAACCGACATCTGCTGCTACTCAGTTGGGGCGTGGGGGTCAGCGGACGGTGGTGGAGGCGAGGACTGCGAGGGTCTGGACCAGGAGGCGGCGCTCCACCACCTTGATCCGCTCGTGCAGGGAGTCCTCGCTGTCCCCCGGCTCGATGGAGACAGCTTCCTGGGCGATGATGGGGCCTGTGTCCACACCGGCGTCGGCCCAGTGCACCGTGCAGCCGGTCACCTTCACGCCGTAGGCCATGGCATCGCGGACGCCGTGGGCGCCGGGGAACGCCGGCAGCAGGGCGGGGTGGGTGTTGAGGTACTTGCCGTTAAAAGCATCGATGAAGCTGGCGCTCACAATGCGCATAAATCCGGAGGAAACCACTACATCAGGGGCGTAGGAGGCCACCTTCGCAGTCAGTGCCGCATCCCATTCCTCGCGTGTGGGGAACGAGTTGAAGTTGACCACGAAGGTTTCCAGCCCGGCTTCGGAGGAACGCTCGACGCCGTAGGTCCCCTCGCGATCGGCGCCCACCGCCGCGATTTCCACGTCCAGCTCCCCGGACTTCACGGCGTCGATGACGGCCTGGAGGTTGGAGCCGGTACCGGAAACGAGGACTACGATGCGCATGGGTCTAGCTTATGGGCATGCTCGCGTAGGCTGGAATCCATGACTACTCCCCCGGAACCAGCTGGCCAGCAGCGGACTAAACCGCAGCTCAGCGAGGCCGCCAAGACCTCGCTCAGCAAGACCCGCAACCTGTTCCGGATCTTCATTCTGACGGTGCTCGGCGCATTTTTTGTCTACCAGCTGGACGTCAGCTACCTCTGGCTCACCGGCATCCTGACCGCAGCAAGCTTTGTACTGGGCATCATGCTGCTGGTCCGGGCGGCGAAGCTGAAGGAGTCCAGGCTGGTCCTTTTCGGCACCATCGGGGGCCTGGTCGTTTCCCTCATCATGCTGTTGGTCATCCTGGCTTCGGCGGTGTTCTTCAGCCAGGTCCAGGAGTTCCAGGCCTGCCAGCGGCAGGCCCTGACGGACCAGGCGTTGTCCAACTGCCGCGTCCAACTGGAACAGTCACTGCCCGGCCTCCGCTAGCGGCCCGACCCCGCGACTGTACTCCGTTACCGGTACCAGCCCACCGCGCGGTCGTAACGGCACTCAAGCGCTCCAGTGCCGGGTTCGACACCGCCGCAGGAAGGGAAGTAGATGGCACCGAAGTCGGCCCCCTCAGCCTCGATCCGCCCTTTCGCCCAAATCTGAGCCTGCTCGAGATCCTTCTCCGGGATGGACTCCCGGATGCTGTGGTCCGCACTGAGGTGGATGTCCAACTGGTACTCCCCCGGCTGGGACGTTCCGGCGTGACTTTCGCGGTCACGCTCATCGCGCCTGCTAATCAGGACCTGCGCAGAAGCATGAAGAATAGAGGGCTTGCTGGCGGGGGTGCCCTGCTGCTGTTGTTTGATCCGCAAACCCGACGCTACGCTCTCGACAGTGTCGTCGTCCGTGACCTCGTAGGCGGATCCACTGACGTCAGCTTCTGAACCCCCGACGCTGATCAGGTGCTGGCCGAACTGCTCGGAGCTGGATTGGTTGGAGCTGGATTGGTTGGAGTTCATGCACCCTCCCTGAGGGTATTCGCGGCAGTTGCCGACCCTGCAACCGTAGCCCCAAAACACCCGGCGAAACGGGATGGCCCCGAAATGATTTTCGCCGCCGAAAAGCGAGTCTTCAGACGGTGGCCGTGGACCCGCCACCCTGAGGATCACCCGCCAACAACAAAGTCAGGCGAGCAGTTCCGCGTCCTCTTCCACCTGCTGCTGGCGTTCCAGCCACGGCCCGGCCGCGTAACCGATCACGACGCCGATGCCCACTTCCGCGGCCAGCCAGAGTCCCAGCCACAAGGGGTCGGGTCCGATGTCGGTGAGGCGCCCCAGTCCCGCTGAGCCGCGAGCCAGCCAGGCCAGTCCGGCCGCCAGCAGGCCCGCCACGGCGCCGATCAGGACCCCGAGCGCCAGGGTGGATGCGGTGGCGGTGAACCAGCGGGCGTGCACTTTGATGGACAGCCATTCATCGAAGTGGTTTTCGCCTTCGCGCAGGAACCACCAGCCAGCCAGGACACCGGCCAGGACCGGAACCACCAGCGCCACGAACCCGTAGTCCAGGGGGCCCGACGGGATGGCGGCGAAGACCGGGATGGCGGGCAGGGGCCCGGTTACGGTGCCCAGCGGCCCCACCTGGGAGCCGATGCCCATGGCGAAACCGGATCCGGAAATCCATGCCAGTGCAAAGACCGCGAGGTTGGGCAGGTAGCCGAGCTGCGCGATGGTGAGCGCCGCACCTCCTACTGCGCCGGCGTCGAGCGCTTCATACACCGCCAGCACCAAGTTCCAGTGGACAAAGATATCCACTGCCAGGAGCGCACAGGCGAGCGTCAGCGCGGACACCAGCGCCAGGAAGCCGGCCTTCGCCGCCGACCCGAGGTAGGACCCGGCCCAGCGCGAATGCTGGCTGGTGCGCGAGATCCAGTCCACGGCATCGACGCCGATGAGGCGGCTCCACGAACCTGCCTCGCGTCGCGCCCCGATGGCCATGCCCAGGGCGAACGGGATCAGCGGGATCACCATGGCGTGCCAGATATTAATGCCGACGTCGGGCGTGCGGCACACAAAACCGGTGGCGGCACCGAACGCGGAGTACACCAGCCAGGAACCAAGCAGCGCCTGCCACAGCTGGTCCGTATACGAGGCGCGCGCCAGCCGCCGTCCCGCCCGCCAGGCGAGCAGGAAGGGGATCAGGGTGAGCCCCAAGGGAATCAGCGTCAGCATGCCCGAGCTCGCGCTGCCGGCGGCACCGTTGCCGACGTCGGCCACTTCCAGCGGGACGCCGTGGATCAGGAGCCACGCCTGGCCGGCGAGCCTGGCCAGTGCGTCGAACGCGGTGTCCTGGAAGCCGCCCGTCGCCCAGACTGCGACGATGGGAACGAGCACCAGGAGCGCCGAGATGATGGCCGCCTGCGCCGTTTCGAGGGCGCCCTGCAGCCACAAGGGCATAGGAATGCCACGGTCTCCGGTCTGATCAGCGCGCAGTTTCATCGTGTCCCATGGTGTCACGGCCGGACCCGCCAGCCGGTCTGCGACAGGCTCATTCGGCTAGGAGACGCGCCTCACCAGAGTTCGTAGCCCGTGGTGCTGATCATGAACCCGTGCCCGGTGCGCAAGTGGGCGCACGTCATGGACCCTTCCGGCGCTTTTTCCACAGCCCCGCCGTAAAATTGGATTGTCCGCAATCAGTGGTTGGAGGCAGAAAAATGACTACCGCATCCCCACATGCTCACGGTGTTCATTTCGGGCGCGCAGACGTCCAGAATGCCGGCATGGGTGTAGGTATCCTTATGTTGGCGGTGGGTGTCCTGGGCTTTATCCCCGGCATCACCACCCGGTACAGCGAATTGATGTTCCTTGGGCCTGATTCCCATGCCATGTTCCTTGGTGTGTTCCAGGTGTCCATGCTGCTCAACATTGTGCAGCTGGCCATCGGCGCCACGGGCTGGGCGATGTCCCGGACCGAACACGGTGCGCGCAATTTCCTCATGGGCGCCGGTGCGCTGTACATCATCCTCAGCATTTTCGGGCTCAGTGTCGGTGTCGGGTCGGCAGCCAATTTCCTGTCGCTGAACATGACGGACAACTGGACCCACCTGGTGCTGGGCGTAGCGATGATCGCCTGCGGCTGGCTCTTGGCCCGCAACAGGACCGGGGACAGGGCGTAGCCCGGACAGACAAACCGGGACATAGGAGCCGCGCATGAGGAATGATCCGTAAATTCTGAATATTCGTCCTACTCGCCGGTGCAGTTGGCGCGGTCCCCGCGAACGGCTGCACCGGCTTCTTTGTGCGCTCGCCCGGAGGAGGACGCTACGGTCTAAACCGGGAATCCGCAATGCAAGAATAAGCCCATGACCGCCATCATTCTCGGCTGGAACCCGGACCGCACGGACCAGGGCCGCGCGAACGCCGACACTGCGATCCGCGAGGCGTGGCGGGGCCGCAGCTATGCGGCTGTGGTTGAAGAGGTAGCCGTCAGAGGTTTCTCCGTGCAGCCGTGGACCGTCCCCGGTGGCACTCCTGTGGGTACCGATGCGTGGCTCGTGCTGGAAGGAACCAACGTCCGGGGGCTTGCCGGCCATGGTGTGCTGGTGGGCACTGTTTTCGGCGGGGAGACTGAGCCGCAGCTTGTGGCGTTTGATGCGCTCCTGCCCCTGGGCGACCAGGTGCCCGCCGAGGTTCTCACCGAATCGGTGCCGGGCCTCGGGTGGCACAACGCCGGCGCCGAAAGCGTGGAACTCGGGCCAGTCGATGAGGCGAGCATCCGTGGCCTCTGGGCCCGCTTCGGACCGGGGCAAGGGCCCGACCCAACCCAGCCAGCGCCCGGCACTTACCCCGGGAGCGCCGTCGTCCGCGTTGCGGTAAACCGGTATGAACGTGACCCCGAGGCGCGGCGGGCCTGCATCGCGCACCGCGGGAACAGTTGCGCGGCCTGTGGATTCTCCTTCGAAATGGTGTACGGGGAGATCGGCGCGGACTTCATCCACGTCCACCACACGGTGCCCGCGTCGCAGCTCGGCATCACCTATCAACTGGATCCGCTCACGGACCTGGTCCCGTTGTGCGCCAATTGCCACGCCATGGCCCACTATGGAGTGAACACCGCGAGGACTGAGGTGGAACTCCGCCGGGCCATCGCCAACGCAGGATACCTGCGCGGAAGCACGGTGTCCCCCGCGGAACTTGAAGCACAGCGGGTGGCCCGGGAAATCCTAGGCCCGGGCTAACCGGATAGACCAATAAAGCGAGCGACGCCGGGAACCCCCAAGGCTCCCGGCGTCGTTGCTGCTCATTCAGTTATTGAGGGGACGGTTACCGGCGGGGCTCGTCGATGCCGTCAGTTTCGATGCGTTCCTTGCGGACTTCCTCGTTCACGGTGACGTCCTCCGTCACTGTGTCCTTGTCCAGGCGGACGCGTTCCACCGGAACGGTTTCCTTGTCCACCACCGGGCGCTCCTCGTGAAGAATCACTTCGTGCTCTTCATCGCTGAGGTCCGGACCGCCCAACGCGGCGCCGCGATTCTGATCCGTGATGGGCTCACGCTCCAGACGGACTTCCTCGCGCTGCACGGGAACCGTCTTGGTGACGTTTTCCGTGGTGACGTATTTGCGCAGCCGGACGCGTCCGGTTGCCTCCTTCTCGGTGCCCACATTGAGGCGTTCCTCGGAGCGCGTCATGGCGTCATCCGTGGTAGGTCCCGAGGTGTCATGGCCCACTGCTCCGGCGGAGGTGCCCGTGCCGGTCCGTGCGCCAAGGCCTGCGCCGGTACCCGCGTTCACATCGGAATCACCGCGGTGGTCCGTGTCGCGGTAGTCCTTGTCGCGGAGGTCCGAGTCGCCGCGGAGATCCGAGTCGTCGCGGGCCTCGGAGTAGGTCCGGGCGCCCCTCTCGTAGTGGCTGTACAGGCGGTCCTCCTCCTCAGGTTCGAGGTGTCCGTCCGTGTCCACCCGCGGAGCATCCTTGACGTGGTCCTTGGTGTAGGGCACCACCAGATCTTCACCGTCCACCCGGGCCGCCTCCACGGGGACGAAGGACTGGGACGTGCCGAACAGCCCCGTCTTCACCGTCACCCAGGTGGGCTCGCCTGTGTCGTCATCGGCGTAGAGCTGGCCGATCGAACCGATCTTGGTGCCGTCCGAGCCGACGACGTTTCCGCCCTTGTTGAGCAGGTTTTCAATGTTTTCCCTGTTATGCATGAGGTCTCCTACATGTGTTGGGGATTGGGCTTGCATTCGCCCACGGTCTCCGGGGTACCGCCTCCGGATCGATTGGCGTGCGCCCCGTTTGCTTGAGGCTCAACTACAGCTGCCCCACTACAGTAAGCAGGCTTAGCAGTTAAAGGGAAGTGTGCTTACTATATTTCTTTCATGGCCTCCTCCCCGTGTTCACCCAACCTTTCCCTCGGCTCAACCCGCGTGACCCCACATCGTCAGGCGGCGGGCGCACCTTGGAGGGGTGAGGATCGCAATTGTTGCCGAATCATTCCTGCCACTGATGAACGGGGTGACCCACTCCATCCTGCGGGTGCTGGAGCACCTGGAGGGTCAGGGTCACGACGTCCTGGTCATCGCCCCGTCAACCCACGCGGTCGCCGATGCCATGGCCGAGTTTGTGGGGCCGGCCGAGGTGGTTCACGGCGCGAAGGTGCACCGGGTTCCCGCGGTTCCGTTGGCAGGCTATACGAACGTCAGAGTGGCGATGGGCGGTGTGTATCGGGTCAAGCGAATCCTTGCCGACTACGCACCGGACATCGTCCACCTCGCCTCGCCGTTTATCCTCGGCTGGCGGGCAGTGCAGGCCGCGCACCAGTTGCGGATCCCCACCATAGCCATCTACCAGACCGAGGTGCCCAGCTACGCCGCCCGGTACGGGGTGCCGTTCCTGGAGAACTGGGCGTGGAACCGCGTGGAGAACATCCATGTGCTGGCCACCCGGACCCTGGTGCCGTCCACGTTCGCGCTCAACCAGTTGCGCGGCCGCGGGATCCCCCGGGTGGGCATGTGGCGGCGCGGGGTGGATACCGCGCGGTTTTCGCCGGAAAAGCGCGACGCCGGGTGGCGGGCTGCCGTGGCGCCCGGCGGTGAGCGGATCATCGGCTACGTGGGTCGGCTGGCCGTCGAAAAGCAGGTGGAGGACCTCGCTGCGCTGGCCGATGTCCCGAACTCAAAATTGGTAATTGTGGGCGACGGTCCGCAGCGGTCGGCCTTGCAGGAAGCACTGCCGGACGCCCATTTCACGGGGTTCCTCGGCGGCGAGGAGCTCGCCACGGCGGTGGCGTCCTTCGATCTCTTTGTCCATCCCGGCGAGTTTGAGACGTTCTGCCAGACCATCCAGGAGGCCATGGCCGCGGGCGTTCCCGTGGTGGCTACCGGCCGCGGCGGGCCCCTGGACCTGGTGGAGAACTCCCGCACCGGCTGGCTGTACCAGCCCGGGGATCTGCCCGGATTCCGCGCCCACGTGATGGACCTGATGGGCGACGACGCCAAGCGCCGCGCCTTCGGCACAGCAGCGCACGCCTCGGTCCAGGACCGGACGTGGCCGGCTCTGTGCGCCCAGCTTGAGGAGCAATACGGCGAAGTTGTCGCAAGCCATCCGGTCATTCGGCCGGCCGAGTACAAACGAGGAGCGTCCCTGTGAAAATTTCCGTGATCGGCTGCGGTTACCTTGGCGCGGTGCACGCCGCCACGCTCGCATCCATGGGCCACACCGTGGTGGGCATCGATGTGGACGCCGGCAAAGTGGACCAGCTGTCCCGCGGCCTGGCGCCCTTCTTCGAACCGGGCCTGGATGAGCTGCTTCGCGACGGACGGACCACCGGCCGCCTGAAGTTCTCCACGGACTTCGCAGCCACCGCCGACGCCCAGGTCCACTTCCTGTGTGTCGGGACGCCGCAGTCCAAGACGTCCGACGGCGCCGACCTCACCTACCTCATGTCCGCCACCGAGGCGCTGCTCCCGCACCTGGCGAGGGGCGCCGTCGTCGTGGGCAAATCAACGGTGCCCGTGGGTACGGTGGACATGCTCAGCGAAGTCCTGGCGGGGCGGCCGGACGTGCAGCTGGGCTGGAACCCGGAGTTCCTGCGCCAAGGCACCGCGGTGAAGGACACACTGGTGCCGGACCGGCTGGTGTACGGCGTGGAGGGCGGCCGGGCCGCGGCTTTCAACGCCGGCACAGGTGCGCCGCGCGGGGTGACAGCGGCTTTGGATGCTGTCTACGAGCCCCTGCTGAACGCCGGCATTCCGCGTCTGGTGTGCAACTTCGCCACGGCCGAGCTGATCAAGTCGGCAGCGAACGCCTACCTGGCCACCAAGGTCAGCTTCATCAACGCCATCGCCGAACTGTGCGACGCGTCCGGGGCGGATGTGGCGGAACTCAGCGAGGCAATGGGCATGGATCCCCGGATCGGCAGCCGCTACCTGCATGCGGGGCTGGGCTTCGGCGGCGGGTGCCTGCCCAAGGACATCCGCAGCCTCAGCAGCCAGGCCGCCGCGCTGGGGGTGGCCCCGGTCAACGAGTGGATGGGCGTGGTGGACGCGATCAACGTGCGCCAGCGGACCCGGACCGTGGACCTGGCCGCCGAACTGTGCGGCGGCGCCCTATCCGGGCGCGCAGTCACCATCCTTGGCGCCGCGTTCAAACCGGAAACCGACGACATCCGCGACTCCCCGGCGTTGGACGTCGCCGCCCGGCTGGCCGCTGCCGGCGCACACGTGACGGTCACGGATCCTAAGGCCGTGAACCACGCGTGGCTGCGCTTCCCCCAGTTGCGGTTCGAGGCCTCCACGTCGCGGGCTTTGGAAGGCGCCGAGCTGGTCCTGCTGCTCACCGAATGGGATGAGTACCGGCGCCTGTCCCCCGCTGCTGCGGGCGGACTCGTCCGACGGCGGGTGGTCCTGGACGGGCGGAACGTCCTGGATGCTGCTGCCTGGCGGGCCGAGGGATGGGTGGTCCGCGGGCTGGGCACCAACTCCGGCGGTGCCCTGGAGACTGCCGAAGCTCCGGGGGTTGCCGGGACTGGCCACGGCATCCGGCAGGCGGCGGCCGGCCTGACCGGAATGCGTAAGTCCTAAGGGCATTCCTGGCGCCGCCGGCCGCTACAGCGCGGATTTCCGCGCGGAAGTTTTCCCAGGGCTCGCAAAAGTAACGCATTTTCGTCCCGTGATCCGCGCATGCACTTTATGATGTGCGTGGGGGTGGTTGCGCATGGGGGGATCCAGGCGGCAGAAAAAGGTTCTAGCGGCACCGAGTTTTGGCACGGTCCTTGATGCCAGTCCGGATGCCCTTCTGGCACTGGACACAGACGGCATCATCCGGCTCGCAAACACAGCATCCACCAGACTCTTTGGTTACACGCGCGACGAGTTGCTCGGCAGCGACCACTCGCGGCTCATTGCCGAGCCGTTCCGGGCGGAAGCCCGCCAGCTTCTGGAAGACCTGACGGCAGAGCCGAACCAACCGAAGCCTCCACGCGAGGTGCGCATGCTGGACCGCGACGGCACGGACTTCGCCGCCGAAATGGCTGGCTCCCTGATCGACGACGGCGGCCCGCAATTGCTGCTGCTGTCTTTCCGCAGTACCTCCCACCGGAAGCCCGCGGACGCGGAGCTGCGGGAAGCGATGTCCCTGCTGACGGCCACGCTGGAGTCCACGGCTGACGGGATCCTTGTCATCAGCGCCGAGGGCAAGATCGCGGGGCTCAATGACCAGTTCCTTAAGATGTGGGGCATACCGCCCGAATACATGGAGGCCGGCTCTGAGGAGCCTGCCATGCAGGTAATTCTGGACCAGGTGAAGGATCCGGAGGACTTCCTGGCCCGGGTGTCTGAACTGACGCAGAACCCAACCGCCGAAAGCCACGATGTGGTGGATTTCCTGGACGGCAGGACCTTCGAACGCTATTCGCGGCCGCAACGGGTGGGCAACAACGTAGTAGGCCGGGTCTGGAGCTTCCGGGACGTGACACCGCGCCGGCAAGCCCAGGAACTGGCGCAGCAAGCCCAGGACCAGGCGGAGCAGGCCCTCCGGGACCTCGCGT
This sequence comes from Pseudarthrobacter sp., assembly GCA_039932075.1. Taxonomy (GTDB): domain Bacteria; phylum Actinomycetota; class Actinomycetes; order Actinomycetales; family Micrococcaceae; genus Arthrobacter. Next base: position 14,002 of record JBDTQQ010000016.1, read on the forward strand.
CCCAGGCGGAGCAGCTGCGGGCCATGGCGTTCACGGACCCACTGACCGGCCTGGCGAACAGGCGTGGGTACCA
>JBDTQQ010000017.1:0-13569 GCA_039932075.1 Pseudarthrobacter sp.
ACAGGGCGTTCACGGGGACGCGGACTTCGCCCATCGTGTCGTGTTCAATGCGGAATTCTTCAGTGGAAGTCATGGGGCTAGCTTAGGACGAGGTGCGCCCCGGGCTAAAACCGTGAACCGCATGCTACGGCACCGGCCCGGGGCCTGGCCTAGAGCTTGCCTATGCCCGAAACCAATTTAGCCCGGCCCTCGGCGAGGCTGTACTTCAAACCGATGACGGCGGCCTGGCCTTTATCGACTGCGTCGGAGATCACACGGGAGCTGTCCACCAGCCGCTGTGAGGTCTGCTTCGTGTGCTCCACCACCATGTCATTGATTTCGTGCTGGTCGTTCCGCAAGGATGTCAGTACCGAGGGAGTAATCCGCTCCACGAGATCCCGCATGAAGCCGATCGGCATTTCGCCGGTGTCCACCGCCGATTTCGTTGCGGTCACGGCGCCGCAGCTGTCGTGGCCGAGCACCACGATCAGCGGAACCCCCAACACGCTGATGCTGTACTCCAAGGATCCCAGGACGGCGTCGTCAATTACCTGTCCTGCCGTTCGCACCACAAAAGCGTCCCCGAGGCCGAGGTCAAAAATAATCTCGGCCGCCAGCCGTGAATCCGAGCAGCCGAAGATCACGGCAAACGGATGCTGGTTCTCCACCAGCGAGGACCGGCGGGACGCATCCTGGTTCGGGTGCGACGATTCGCCGTTGACAAAACGTTCGTTGCCTTCGCGCAGCCGGCGCCAGGCGAGGGCGGGAGTCAGGTATGTAGCCACTGGCCTACCTTACGACGCGGAGCTGGCCGACGGTGAAACCGTTACGGCAGGATTGCTGTCCATGGACTTCACGACGGCGTCAGCCAGGACGGTGAACTCGTCCAGTTGCGCAGTCCCAGTGAGGATAACGGTGGTTCCGCGGTAGTCCAGGATCATGCTTTTCTCGCCTTTGCCCGCATCCCGGAGTTGCCAGGACCGGCCGCCGGCGTCGCGGGTTCCGGTGGCGGGAGCGCTTTTGGTCTGCTGCAGCAGCCAGGTGGGATTGGACTGCCGGGTTTGGACCAGGCCGATGAACGAATCCTTCGGGGTGATGTACCCCACCTCCCACGTGGGAACGCCACTGCCGCTCCCTGACTCCCACCGTGCGTAGTTAGGCCTGAAGGTGCCAGCCGTATCCGGGGCGGCCGGTGTGAATCCCGCCACATCCGCAGCGTTCCGGGCGACGGCGCTGACGTTGATGTCCGGGCGGAACCCGTCGCTTTTGGGAAGCGGATTCATCAGGACGATGGGCAGGAAGGCGGCAATGCTGACCACCAGGGCAACGATCATGCCGATCACTGACGCGTTGGCGCGCTTAGCGGCTGCGGCCGGAATGACGGGCTTCACTACAGGCTGGTCAGCCTTGGGTGTGTCCTGTACGGCGCGTCCGGAGTCCGAGGGATCTGGCCCGGGAGTGGTCTTTTCCTGCATTTCGCTCACCCCTCTATAGTCGCCCATGGAACGGCCCAACTCACATTCGGGCCGCAATCAGCGCTGAGGTCCATGTTGCGCCCGGGCGTCATGCCACCACCCGTGGGTGGCGCCGCGACTATGATCAGTAGCAGAGGAATCACCGCGTCTGCTGAATCCGGCCGAGCGGGTCCAATGATCGCCACTCGAAGAAGAGGTTCACGTGTCACCAGCGTCCATGACCCAGAAGTACTCCACAATTTCCCCGTCGCTCGCCGTCGGAATCGACGAGCCGGACCGCAACCTTGCACTCGAACTTGTCCGCGTCACCGAAGCCGCGGCCATCGCCGGCGGCCACTGGGTCGGCTTCGGCGATAAGAACAAGGCCGACGGCGCCGCAGTCGACGCCATGCGCTCCTTCCTTCAGACGGTCCACTTCAACGGCGTTGTGGTCATCGGCGAAGGCGAAAAAGACGAAGCCCCCATGCTGTTCAACGGCGAGCACGTTGGCGACGGCACTGGGCCTGAGTGTGATGTCGCAGTTGACCCGATCGATGGCACCCGGCTGACGGCCCTGGGCATCAACAATGCCCTTGCCGTCCTCGCCGTGGCTGAACGCGGTTCCATGTTCGACCCCTCCGCCGTGTTCTACATGGAGAAGCTTGTCACCGGACCCGAAGCTGCCGACATGGTCGACCTGCGCCTCCCGGTGAAGCAGAACCTGCACCTCATCGCCAAGGCCAAGGGCGTGAAGGTCAACCAGCTCAACGTCATGATCCTGGACCGCGACCGTCACCGCCCGCTGGTCGAGGAGATCCGCGAAGCCGGTGCGCGCACCAAGTTCATCATGGACGGCGATGTCGCCGGCGCCATCGCCGCAGCCCGCTCCGGCACCGGCGTTGACGCCCTCATGGGTATCGGCGGTACGCCCGAAGGCATCGTTGCGGCCTGCGCCATCAAGTCCCTCGGCGGCGTCATCCAGGGCCGGCTGTGGCCCACCAGCGATGACGAGAAGCAGAAGGCCATCGACGCGGGTCACGACCTGGACCGCGTGCTGTCCACCAATGACCTCGTGTCGAGCGACAACTGCTACTTCGCGGCCACGGGCATCACCGACGGCGACCTCCTCAAGGGCGTCCGCTACTCCAAGGACAAGGTCCTGACCCAGTCCATCGTGATGCGCTCCAAGTCCGGCACCATCCGCTTCGTCGACGGCGAGCACCAGGCCAGCAAGTGGGAGGGCTACGCCCGCAAGAACTAGTCCCCGGCACAAAAGGAAAGCGCTTCACCGCATCGGCGGTGGGGCGCTTTTCTGCATGCTGCGGGGCTGCCCGGGACCGGCTGCCCTCCTGAGTCGTGGCCGGCTGCCTGGCTTCCGGGGCCGGCTGCCGCCTGAGTCGTGGCCGGCTGCCTGGCCTCCCGGACCGGCTGCCGCCTGAGCCGGGGCCGGCCGTTACGGGGCCTTGGTATAGGGTTGAATTCATGAGTCTTGCCGTTGTGCCCTGTACTGACCGCGCCGTCTGGGACGGATATGTTGACCAGTTCCAAGGGCATCCGCAGCAACTGTGGGGCTGGGGTGAGACGAAGGATATGCACGGCTGGTCCGTGGACCGCGTCCTGGTTACTGACGACGAAAACATCCTCGGCTGCGCGCAGTTGCTGGTCCGGAAGCTGCCGTTGCCGTTCCGGGCTCTGGTCTACGTACCGCGCGGGCCCATGTGCTCGGCCGAAAACGCCACCGCCGTGCTGGAACAACTGGCCGACCATGCTTCCTCCCGTCACCGGGGCGTGGCGCTGAGCATTGAGCCGGATTGGGACGCCGAGTCCCCGTACGAAGACGCAGTTGCTGCCGCCGGCTTCAAGCCATCTGAGAACACCGTGCTGATCCCGCGGACGCTCATCCTGGATCTGGCCAAGACCGATGATGAGCTCATGGCCGACATGTCCAAGTCCACGCGCGCCAACATCCGCAAAGCGATGCGGAGCGAGGTGGATTTCCGGAAAGTGCAGACCCCTGGAGAGCTTGAGCAGGTCTTGGGGATTTACCACGAAACGGCCGCCCGTGCCGGATTCGGAATCCACGAGGACCAGTACTACCGGGACATCTTCGCCAATCTGGGGGAGGGTTCGCCAATCATCGGAGCCTTCGACGGCGACCAGTTGCTGGCCTTCGTCTGGCTGTCGCGCAGCGGGGCAACAGCGTTTGAGCTCTACGGCGGTGTCTCGGCCGAAGGCCAGAAACAGCGGGTGAACTACGGTGTCAAGTGGGCTGCGCTGCGTGCCATGCGTGAGGACGGTTGTGGGCGCTACGACTTCAACGGCCTGCTGAACGACGGCATCTCCGACTTCAAGAAGCAGTTCGCCAAGCACGAGAACATGCTCATGGGAACGTGGGAGAAGCCGCTTTCACCGCTCTACCCCGTTTATGCGCGGGCCATGCCGGCCGCCCGCAAGGGGCTGCAGGCTGCCAGGAAGGCTCTGCCGGCTGCCAAGAAGGCTCTGCCGGCCGCCCGCCGGGGCCTACAGAATGCCCTGCCGGCCGCCCGCAAAGGCTTACCCGCTGCCCGCCAACTCCTGAAACGCGTTACCCGGCGCTAAGGAGCGCCGGTGGTGACGGCGAACGCAACGGTCGTCTCCGTAGCTCCGGCCACGGCATGTACGTTCACCGGAGCCTCAGAGGCGGCCAGGAATGCACTGCCGCCGCGGGCCAGTTGCAGGTCGCCCTTGGGGGAGTCGAGATATACCGCGCCTTCCACCACAATCACGACGACTGCGCCTGACTGGGCGAGGGGGACCGGCGCTGCACCCGGGGCCAGCTCGATTCGCTGCAGCTGGAACTCCCGGAATGGGGGCCGGTACAGCTCCTGGCCCAGTCCGGAAATCTCCGGATTCAACATCGGGACCTCCACTGACGTGAAGTCGACGGTGCGCAGGAGTTCGGGCACGTCAATGAATTTGGGGGTCAGTCCGCCCCGGAGCACGTTGTCGGAGGAAGCCATGACCTCCACTCCCAGGCCGGACAGGTAGGCATGGATCTTGCCCTCGGGCAGGTAGACGGCCTCACCGGGAGCCAGAGAGATGCGGTTGAGCAACAGCGAGATCAGGACTCCAGGATCACCCGGGTACTGCTCATGCAGGTTCACCACCGTGGACAGCTCGCTTTGATACGGTGTCAGGGAAGCGCCGGAGCTCAGGGCAGCCGCCACCATGGCCGTAGCCTCGGCGACCTTTTCGCCGCCGTCCATCAGCCGTTCAAGCGCGCTCCGGAGGCCGACACCCTCCTCCGGTGCATTAAGGTCGTCCAGCAGTTCGGTCAGTAGGGGCGGCGCCTCGGATTCGATCAGGTCGAAACAAGCGCCAATGTGGGCGAGGATCTTCCGGGTGGCGGCAGGATCCCGGAATCCGCAAAGGGATTCAAAGGGAGTCAGCGCAAAGATCATCTCCGGCTTGTGATTGTCATCCCGGTAATTCCGGTTGGCTGCGTCCGGGGCGATGCCGTCAGCATTTTCCCGCGCGAAGCCTGCCCTGGCCTGCTCGATGCTGGGGTGAACCTGAAGGGACAAGGGCTGGGCGGCCGCAAGGATCTTTGCCAGGAAAGGTAGCCGCGGCCCAAATTCGGCCACTGATTCGCTGCCGAGGAAGTGCTCCGGATCTGAGGCAATCAACGCGTCCAGCGGTGTCTCCGAGCCGTCGGCGCGGCGGGCCATTGACGGGGCTCCGGGGTGTGCGCCGATCCACAGTTCGGCTTCCGGGCCGCCGGACGCAGGGCGCCCTAAGAGCTCCGCGATGGCTGTCCTGGATCCCCAGGCATAGTCGCGGAGGGCGTTTTCAAGTTCGTACACAGCCGGGTCCATTCCTTAGTATTCAGCTTTTCAGTCGTGTCCATGTGACGCAGGGTTGGCGGCACGCCTACAGGGGCGCGCACTGACCGTTGGTGGCTACGAGCTGGCGGATGGCTTCCTCGTTACCCTCGCGCTTGAGCTGGTTCAGCAGCTCCGCGGTGATCGGTTCACCGTCGGGCGTTGTGGTCACCGGTGTAAAGTCCGACGACGGCGGTGGGGTTTGCGTCGCAGTCGAGCCCGCCGGAAGGAGTGCAACAGGCCGTAGTGGTGCGGATGCCTGCAGGTGTCCGCCTGCGGTGGGTGCCTGCACCATGCCGTCGATGGGTGCGGCCGCCCGGGGGCCCGAGGCAGATGCGAGGACCTGGTCCACCTTGTCGTGGATGACGTCGAAGTCAGGCACCGTGGAGAAGGACGCGTCGAAGTCGGGCGGCCCGATGGTGAGTCGCTTGACCTGCTGTCCCTTGGCCTTCATGGCAAGATCCACAAAGCTGCCGAGCTGGGACGACGAGATGTTGGACTCCACCACCTTGGTTCCTGCGCTGGCGATGTCCTCGAATTTGGACAACAGGGTAGCCGGGTCCAACTGCTTCAGCATTGCTTGCTGGACGCATTGCTGACGCTGGATCCGGGAGTAGTCGTCGACGTACTCGCGGGATCGTCCGTACCACAGTGCATGCTCGCCATCGAGTGTTTGTTCACCGGCGGGAATCCAACCCAATGGCATGCCGTGAGTGCGCGTGACCTCGTCGAAGTAGCCGCTCATCGGAACCCAGCCGCCAGCCTTAATTTTGATGCCGCCCATAGCGTCAATGAGTTTCGCGAAGCCGGCCATATCCACCAGAACATAGGCCTGAACCGTAATGCCCAGCGTCCCTGAGACCGCCTCGAGAGTCGCCTGCGCACCGGGATCGTCCACCCCGGGGTAGAGGTCGGCGTGCTCATTGGTCACTTCAGTGTTGATGGCGTTGATCAGGCACTCGTCACCGCAGTTATACCCATCGGGGTAGATCTTGCGCATGGGGGATCCCTCGCTGAACTGGGCGTTCTGGAGGTTACGCGGCACGGAGATGATGGCGGTCTGGCCGGTCTTGGCGTCCACGCTGAGGACCGAAAGACTGTCCGGGCGCCGGCCCGTGCGGTCATCACCGGCGTCACCGCCCATCATCAGGAAGTTGTAGCGGCCCTCCACGGGATCGATCGCGGGTCCGGCGGAGAAGATATTGCCAATGGCATTGCGTCCCACGTTGAGCAGGTAAGCGGCATAACCCAATGTGCCGCTGCTCAGGACCAGGGCAATGACAAGCGAAATCACGACGGCGGGGCGCGCCCCGGGTGCCAACAGGACCGGCCGGATCAGCCGCAGGGTGTTGATAAAGAGGAACGCCCATCCGAGGCCGAGCGCCACCAGGAGCACGATGATCACCAGCGAAGCGAAGGGGTTGGTGATGACGTTGATCAGGAGGGTGCGGTTGAGGACCAACAGCAATACTGCTGCCACCAGCACCACCCAGACGCCCAGGGTCACCCGCAGGGCGGTTCGGCCGAGCTTACGGTCACCGGCCACAATCTGCGCGCTTCCGGGCACCAGAAGGGTCATCAGCAGCAGGACAAATGCCCGCTTGGTCCGGACAGGGGACGAGGCGCCGGACGGAAACCGTACGGGGTCGGTCATGACCGTGCCGGGGGCGGGGTGCTGCGGTTCGCTTCTGGACATGTTCCCGAACCTAGCGGCTGCCCCGGAGGACGCCATTGTCGTCGGCGAAGACCTCGCTGACTTTCTGCCTGAGGTTGGCTCCCTTGCGGGCGGCGGCATCGTTGAGCTCCTGGGCGAAGTCCAGAAGATCGGCGCGGAGCGAGGCCGCCAGTGCATCCGTGCCCGAGGCGAGGATACGGACGGCCAGCAGGCCGGCGTTGCGGGCGCCTGCTATGGACACAGTGGCGACCGGGACGCCGGCAGGCATCTGCACGATGGACAGGAGGGAATCCATGCCGTCCAGGGTCTTCAACGGGACCGGGACACCAATAACAGGCAGCGGAGTCACACTGGCGAGCATGCCGGGAAGGTGGGCCGCCCCGCCGGCACCCGCGATGATGACGCGCAGGCCGCGTTCATGGGCGGTCTGCCCGTACCGGATCATTTCCGTGGGCATCCGGTGAGCGGAAACCACGTCAGCTTCAAAAGGTATGCCGAATTCAGCCAGAGCTTCAGCCGCGGCTTCCATCACCGGCCAATCCGAATCTGAACCCATAACAAGCCCGACAATGGGTCCAGTGCCCGTGTCGTCAGTCCCGGCGTCGCCGGTGCCCGGGGTGGTTTCGATGCTCATGCGTTCTCCTCGGAAATCCGTGCTGAATCTTCGGCTGGAACCCGGCCGTCCCGGATGATGGTAGCCACTCGGGTGGCGCGTCGCCGGACCGATTCCACATCATCGGTGGAGTCTCCGACAAGGTTGACGTGGCCGATCTTGCGGCCCGGCCGCACCGACTTGCCGTAGCAATGTACCTTGGCCGCCGGTTCACTGGCGAGGGCAGCGGGGTACGCCGAGAACAGGTCCTGGTTGTCGCCGCCCAGGAAATTCTTCATCACCACCACCGGGCCCAGAACGTCGGTGGCGCCCAGCGGAAGGTTCAGGACTGCCCGCAAATGCTGCTCAAACTGGCTGGTGACGGAACCGTCCTGGGTCCAGTGGCCGGTATTGTGCGGCCGCATGGCGAGTTCGTTGATGAGGAAGCCGGTTCCGGTGCCTGGTGTTTCAAAGAGTTCCGCGGCCATCACACCGGTGACGCCGAGTTCGTTGGCGATTCGCAGAGCCGCGTCTTCGGCTGCTGCCGCCACCTCCAGGGGGATACCGAGGGCGGGCGCAATGACTTCGTCGCAGACTCCGTCCACCTGGATGGTGTGCACCACGGGCCAGGCCCTCGCTTCGCCGCCTGGGGTCCGCGCAACCAGGGCGGACAGCTCGCGGCTGAACTCAACCTTGGCTTCGGCGAGGAGCGGGCTCATGGCCTCGAACCACGGAGCGGTCCCGGCGGCGTCTTCGGGGGAATCTACTATTTGCACGCCCTTGCCGTCATACCCGCCGCGCGGCATCTTGAGGACCACGGGCCAGCCGATTTCATCGCCGAATTCCACGAGTGCGGCGACATCAGCCACCTCAGCCCAGGCCGGGTTTGGGAGGCCGAGCCTGTCAATAGCAGCCCGCATCACCAGTTTGTCCTGTGCGTTGACCAGCGCATCGGGACCAGGTTGGACGTTTACGCCGGCGGCCAGGAGCTCGCGAAGGTGATCGTTGGGGACGTGCTCGTGATCGAACGTCATGACATCCAGGCCGTCCGCGAAGTCGAGGAGCGTCTGGAGGTCTTTATAGTCACCCACTGGTGAAGTGGAGACAGCTGAGACGGCTGAAACGTCCTCAGCTTCGGCCAGCACACGAAGTTCAAAACCAAGGGCGGTGGCGGCGGGGGCCATCATGCGCGCGAGTTGGCCGCCGCCAACAACGCCGATTACTGGAAAAGTCACATATGCCAGCCTACAGAAAAGGTCGCCGGATCCCGGCTTTCGGGCGCCACGAGGCCCGCAAATCAGTTAACACGGCCAGCGAGCAACCCGACGGGCAGGCTGGTTCCCAGACTTGGGGGCTAAAATAAGCTTCTGGCCGTGTGGCCCACAGAACGGACGGCCATGGAGGGTCATGATTAACTCACTCGCAGATCGTATCCGGGGACTAGCCTCGCTGTTTTGGCGCGAGGTAGCCAAGTTCGGAGCAGTTGGCGGTGTGGCGTTCGTCATTGACAACGGCCTGACGTATTACCTGATGCACGGCCCCATGACGGACAGTGAAGCCAAGGCGCGCTTCGTCGGCGCCAGCATCGCCACAGTCTTTTCCTGGATCGCAAACCGGCTGTGGACATTCCGGCATCGGCGGCAGGCAAACGTACTTCGCGAATTCCTGATGTTCATCCTCATTAACGGTATTGGGATCGGAATCTCAACGGGGTTCACCGCCCTGGCCAAATATTCGTTCAACGTGACCGACAAGAACATGCTGTTCGCCGCCGGTGTGGTGGGAATCCTGGTGGCTACGGTGGTCCGTTTCTTTGCCTACCGGTTCCTTGTGTTCAACCAGGAACTGGACCAGGAGCCCGAGTTCTCCCACGACCACGAGATCATCGACGTACACCACCATGACAAAGCCCCGGCGGCAACCGTCCAGGGCGGGAAAGCCCCGGCGGCCAGCGCCCACGGCTCGGAAGTCCCTGACCAGGACGCGTCGGGAAGTGCCCGGCAGCCCTAGTAGGTGAGCCCTGGTTCTTTGGCAGCTGCTGTTCTGAGGCAGTTGCCGCGGCCCCCGGGACTGCTACCTTCCTTGGATGCGTTCCGTCGCTAGAAGCTGGTCTGTCAGCTGCACATCCGGGTGGGCCAGCACCACTGAACCCCCGCTGTGCCAGGCGCCGAGGCAGTCCGCCAGCGCTGCTTCCAAACCATCCCCGGCCGTGACCAGGAGCCTCACCCCCTGATCGTGCCGGGCTGAGAAACCGGTCAGCAGGTCGGCATGGAGGTGACGCGTTCCGTCGCGGTCCGTGATGGCGCAGCCGGACGCGGACGGATCTGAGTGGGCCATGAAGATGTCGCCATGCGCGCGCACCTCGGCCGCATAGTCGATGACTCCGGCAGGCAGGTCTCCCGGCCACCGCATGGCAAGCGCGGGCAGCGCGACGGCGATAACGGCGTCGTACTTTCCTGCCTCGGTTCCGGGCTTGTCAGTAACGAGCAACTCAGCCTCGCCACCGTCGAGGACTGCCTCCATGCCGAGTTGCCAGCCGGCCAGAGCCCAAATCAGTGATTTCCAGTGGACGGGAAGGTCAAGGCCCAGCCGCATCTCCGGTTCGGCGTCCAGTTCGTCCTGCAGCAGGTTGCCGGTCTTGGCGACCCAGTTGTCCAGGACGCGGCCCGAGAGTTCCACCCGCTCTGAGTCCGGCCCGTACCAGGTGAGCCGGGGGGAGGTGGCATGGCCGGAACGCAGGCTGGTCATCAGTTCGATCGCCGGGATAGTCATGGCACCATCTTGTCACGGGCGCCTCGGACACATCCTCGGCGGGGAAGCCGCCCTTTTTGCCTTCGGAACCGGCGGAATCCGACTCCTCCACCACTGTGATGTTAGTCACAGTCAGTTTGTCCCGTTATTTGTCTTATTCCAGCCGCACCTGTAGTTTGGGCCGTTATTCATGGGAATCGGGTGCTGCTGCGCTCGGCGGAGGCCGCCCCTCGTTTACGGCGCCGACCCGTGGGAAAATTCCCGGGCGTGGCGTGACGGCGTTTCGCCGGAAAAGTTGATTATTATCCCATCGGCGGCTTGACTCCCCCCTAGTTACACACGTGTAATTAGATATCGAAAGCGACTGCATAAATACCGGCACTCAACCGAGGGTCAACGGGAACCATGCAGTGGCAGCAAACTTTCAGGAGGGTCGCCGTGGGGCAAGCAGAGCGTATCCATGAAGATGCCGTCGCCGGCCAGGCAACGGCTAAGTACCGCGCACGGGGAGTACCGAGCGACTGGTATGTGGATCCGGCCGATCCTGACGCCGCGGACCGCTACAACCGAAACAACAAGGAGTCCCTCCAGGACCAGGCCACGGCCTTCCTGGCGGCCCATGAAGCGCTCCTTGACGGCGGGCACGACGAGGACGACCTCGACCCGCCCATGGAACTGCGCACTCCCGGCCCCGAGGCTACCCAGCCGGTGTGGATCGGATTGCCGTTCCAGCAGGATTTTGATGACGAAGGCGAACTTGGCTGGCAGACTGATGCCTTGTGCGCCCAGACCGACCCGGAAGCATTCTTCCCGGAAAAGGGCGGATCCACGCGGGACGCCAAGAAGGTGTGCGGCGCATGCAACGTGCGCTCACAGTGCCTGGAATACGCGCTGGCGAATGACGAACGGTTCGGCATTTGGGGTGGCCTTTCCGAGCGTGAACGCCGGCGGCTAAGGAAGCGAGCAAGCTAATTCTTCAGGAAGTACATGTCACTGCCGTTGTGGTCTCCCACAACGGCAGTGCCTATCTCCCCAGAACCCTGGCCGCCCTCGCGGACCAGACCCGGCCTGCCGATTCCGTCATCGGAGTGGATACCGGCTCACGCGACAATTCCGCGGCCCTCCTGGAACGGGCTCTGGGCGCAGAGAATGTCGTTGGGTTTCCGCACGGCAGTAGCGGGATGGGCGGCGCGGTGCGCGCCGGGCTCACCGCGCGCTCACCGTGGGAAGGCCAGCCTGAACGGGCCGCTACAGAGTGGATCTGGCTGCTCCACGATGATGCAGCCCCCGCGCCGGAGGCCCTGGCGGAGCTCCTGGGGGCCGTGGAGCGCGCACCGTCTGTTACGGTCGCCGGTTGCAAGCAACTGGACTGGCACAATGAACGCCGCCTGATCGACGTAGGACTGTCCACCAGCCGGTGGGCCGAGCGCCTCACCCTCATCGACGCCGACGAACTCGATCAAGGCCAATACAACGGCCGTTCGGACACCTTTGCGGTTAACTCGGCCGGTATGCTGGTGCGCCGTGACATCTGGGAACACCTGTCGGGCTTTGACCCCGCACTCCCGGGCACCGGCGACGACGTGGACTTCTGCTGGCGCAACCGTCTCGCAGGGCACCGTGTCGTAGTGGTGCCTACGGCGCGGATGTTCCATGTGGCCCACCGGCCCCACGCACAAGGAAACCCCTCCGCGGCCCGCAAGGCGCAGGTCCACCTCCGGCTTAAGCACGCGCCGCTCTGGAAAGTGCCTTTCCACGCCGTAGGCGCACTGCTCGGCAGTATCTTCAAACTCGTGCTCAGTGTTGCCGTTAAGGACCCGGGGCACGGATTCTCTCAGCTGGTAGCCACGTTCGCGGCCCTGGCCCGGCCCGCTGCTTTGGCGAAGTCGCGCCGCACGGCGGCCAGTACGCGCCGGATACGGCGTTCTGTCATCAGGAATCTGCAGACCCCGCGCCGTGATGTGTGGAACCACCGCCGCTCCTTGATCGAGGCTTTGGGCGCAGACAAGTCCACTGCCGACGGGTTGGTGCAGGATCCGCTGGCCGACCAGCCGACAGGCGATTCCTCAGACGACTTTGCGGCGCTAACCACCACCGAACGCGGCTGGGTGGGGGCCGGCGCGCTCGCTGCCATGATCATTGCGGCTGCTGCTTCCTTCACGGCGCTCAGCGGCCTGTTCCGGGCCGAAGCCGTTTCCGGCGGCGGACTGATACCGGTGTCGGCATCCTTGGGCGAGATCTGGCATCACGCCTCAAGCTGGTGGATCAGCCTGGGGGCAGGCCTTCCCGGCAGGGGCGATCCCTTTGATTACGTGCTGTGGATCCTCGGCGTTCTCGGCGGCGGAGATGCCAGCGCGGCGATGGCCTGGCTGCTTATGCTCGCTGCTCCGCTGTCCGGCCTGACGGCATGGTTTGCCGCCGGCGGGGTGACCACCCGTCGTCGCTTCCGCTTTCTTGCTGCGCTTTTCTGGGCTGCCGCGCCAGCCCTGCAGGTGGCCCTCAACCAAGGCCGGGTGGGTGCGCTGGTTGCCCACATCATGGTCCCGCTGCTGGTCCTGGCACTGCTGCGTGCCACAGGCTCCGCTGTGGGCCATGGGCGGTTTGCCCTGCCGTCCCCGGGCGAGCGTCGGTTCACCGAAAAGCCGCCTTTACGGCCTGGGATCAACGGTATGCCTTCATGGACCGCCGCAGCCGCTGCGGGCCTGGCCCTGGCCGTAGTGGCCGCCTCTGCACCCGCGCTGCTGATCCCGGCGGCAGTGCTGATTGTGCTGTGCGGGCTGATGCTTGGCCGGCGTGGCCGCACAGTGTGGTGGGCGCTGCTGCCCAGCGCCGCACTGTTTCTTCCCTTTGGACTCTCCGTCATAGATAGGCCACGGGCGCTCCTGGCGGATCCTGGCGTGCCGCTCGGATTTGAGGCGGCACCGCTGTGGCAGCAGCTCCTGGGCCAGCCGCTGCTCTTTGCACCCGGCGGCGGCCTGTATGGCCTTGCGTGGTTCAGCGGGGAGGTCATCCCATGGGCACTTCTCTTGGCGGTGCTGGTGGCCGTCCCGGTCCTGCTGCTCGCTGTGGCCGCTCTGTTTCTTCCTGGCAAACGGAGCCGGACTGCAGGCGCCCTGTGGGTCGCAGCACTGATCAGCCTGGTGGGCGGCTGGCTGGCCGGACATGTTGCTACGGCAGCCAGCGCAGACACGCTGGTCACGCCGTTCACCGGCCCGGCTGTTTCAGCCGCCGGCTTCGCACTCCTTGCGGCAGCGCTGA